>CAYRGP010000007.1:0-19630 GCA_964423995.1 uncultured Candidatus Saccharibacteria bacterium | reverse complement strand
CGCCATCGGTCAGCGCCGGCACATTAGAGTTCAAATTGGAAACACCTGCATCCAAACTCACCATCCCTGCCGCTAGCTCCTGCGAGCCAGCGTAAATTTCTGCCAACCCATTCACAAGACCAGTAGAGCCAACCTTAAGCTCTGACAAGTCTGTCGCAGCGGCACCCTTAACAATCGCTGAAACGTTACCTACATAGACTAAAATCCCCTGATAAAGTTGTAATTGTGGACCATATTTCTCTGCAGCTGTCTTTAATGCACTCGCATTATCATTATCTCCTAGAGCAATCAATTTCTCAATCGCCGCTTTCACCTTTGTTTCAAATGTTTCTACTGTGACATCCGCAAGCAATGGATTCTTTTTAAATTCGGCAAGTATTGTATCTATTGCCGTTTGGAGTTTAGTAGTAATTGTCGCACTATTAGCATCTAATTTGTTCAAATTTTCAACTAAACTGGATACTCCAGCAATAGTTTTATCAACCCCAACATCTAGTTGCTTAGCGCCATTTAACGCGTTATAAATACCATCAGAAAGGCTCTGGCTACCATCAGCCAACTTCAACGAGCCCGCCTTGAGTTGTGCTACGCCATCGGCCAAAATCCCGGTTTTGTTATTCAGAGTCGTGAGACCGTCTCTTAGCTGGGTCGAACCCGCCATTAGCTGCTCCATCGAGCTGGCCAAAGTGTTCAGCTGAGACGACAGGGAATCAATCGAGTTCAAAGCCGATGTATCGATTTCTGCAAAAATCTTCGAAGTGGCGATCGTCGCCGTCATTTCCATCTTGAAATCTTTAGCATCCGCCTCAATTTCAACAAAATCTGGAATATCTAGCGAAACACCAAGATCTTCCTTCATCCCTGGCAAAGCCCAACCTACCACCGTCATCCGTGCGCCATCATTGACCAACCGGCCATTCTTCACAGTAACATTCGAAAAATGCTCGTTAGAAAGCACCGCTCCAGAAATTACCGCATAGGGTACGTAAGCTCCGCTCACTATATCTTTGTTCGTATAGTCATAGCGAATTTTTACTTTACCAGAACGCCCCCGGATTTCGTCTGCTTTCACTTCTTTGCCGTCTAGGAAATAACTAATCTTCATCTCTATCGGCGTGTTTACCTTCCCCTCGGTTTTACTGTAGACATCCGCGCCGAGATCATTTTTCGTCCAGTCGGAAGAAATAGTCTTTTTTACGGCACCATCTGTACCTAAGAATACATAAACTGTCTCGTCTACTAAATTCGTAGCCAAGCTATTAGTCGTAAGATTAGAAGCCGTCTCTTTTGCCTCGTCCGCCCGCACTTCTCCATGAGACATCAAACCGGCCGTCGCCCCAACACTCGCCAACATTAACACAGCGGTCAGCGCCGTATATGCTACCTTTTTACTCATTTTTCTTCCTTTCATTTTGTATTCCTTTCTAGACATTTTTTCATTCCTACGGTTGTTAAACATATCACTTTGTCGAACGTCATCAACATCGCCGGGAGCACTAGAATCACCATCGCCATCGAAATCACTGCGCCTCTAGCGAGCAACAGACAAATCTGCGAAATCATCGCAATATCCGAGTACACTGCCACACCAATAGTCGCTGCGAACAGCCCCATCCCCGAAACGATAATCGATGGAATGGAAGTCGATAACGCAATCGTCACCGCCTCGCGCTTATTCTTCCCAGACATCCGCTCAGTCTTATATCGCGTCGTCATCAAAATCGCATAATCCACTGTCGCACCCAGCTGAATCGTAGAGAGACAAATCGGCGCGATAAAGACCAAACTTTCTCCCTGAAGATTGGCAATGCCGAGGTTGATAAAGACCGCCACCTCAATCAGCGCAATCAATAGCACCGGCAATATCGCACTCTTCGTCACTACCACGATAATGATAAAGACAAGGAAAATCGAAACCACATTCACCACCGAGAAATCATTACCCATCATCTGAATCATGTCTTTCATCGCCGGCGCCTCACCAATCAAAAGCCCGCCGTCATTCGTCTCTTTCAGAATCTTATTCAACTCGTCTATCTGGGCATTGACCTTATCGCTCCCTGTGTCGTACTCCGAGCCTATCATCGCGAGCTCCCACTTGCCCGATTCTAGCACCGATGTCACTGCGCTCGGCAAGAACTCAATCGGCACTCTCTCTCCCACCAAGGTCTCTAGCCCCAAGACGAATTTCACTCCTTCTACCTTCTCCATCTTCAAGAACATCTCGCGCGCATCGTTCTCCGACACCTCGGCCGGGAGTAGTACCATATGTGTAGAGGCCATCTTAAACTTATCTTCCAATTTCTGATTCGCCACCACCACATCCATCGTATCCGGCAACGACTCGCCCATATCATAATAGACATTCTCATTCGTCGCCCTGTAATTAATGAAAGCTGGCACCGTAATCACTGCGAATATAATCATAAACACCGGGAACGCTTTTACAATTCTCTTCGAGAGTTTACTCATGTTCGGTAGCAACGTCCGGTGTTGCATCTTCGTTAAAGCTTTATCGAACAGCAAAATCATCGCCGGAAGCACCGTCACACAACCAATCACGCCGAGCACCACGCCCTTCGCCATTACTAGTCCGAGGTCAATCCCGAGTTTATAAGTCATAAAGCAAAGCGCCACAAACCCCGCCACCGTCGTGACCGAGCTGCCCGCTACCGAACTAAAAGTCTTCGAGATGGCCCGCGCCATCGCTTTTTCATTGTTCTTCTCCGAGGTCTTTTCCTCATTGTATGAATGCCAGAGGAAAATCGAGTAGTCCATCGTCACCGCCAACTGTAAAACCGCCGCCAACGCCATCGTAATAAACGAAACCTCTCCGAATACGATATTCGTACCCATATTGAGCAAAATCATCATCCCGACCGACCCCAAGAACAAGAACGGAATCAGCCAGTTGTCTAGGAATATCATCATCGCAATCAATGCCAACCCCGCCGCTAGCCCGACGTAAATCATCTCTTCTCTCTCTACTAAATCTTTAAGGTCCGCCACTAAAGCCGACATCCCCGAGACAAAAGCCTTCCCCTGGGCTACAGATTTTACTTTAGAAATAGCCTCCAAAGTCTCATCCGCAGAGGTAGAAGTGTCGAAAAACACCACCATCATCGTGGCATTATCAGAGTTAAAAGCCTGATAAAGCTTCTCTGGCAGTAGCTCCATCGGGATCGACAAATCGCTCACCGACGAATACCAAAGTGCGTTCTCTACGTGCGGGATTTTCGCAATCTCATTGCGCGCCTCCGCTACATCCTGCTCCGGCATCCCTTCAAATACCACCATCGAAAAGGCACCCTTACCGAACTCTTTTAAGAGCTCGTCCTGGCCCACCATCGTGTCCATTTCCTTCGGCAAATAAGTCAGCATGTCATAATTGACACGCGTCGCTACCATCCCAAAAATCGCCGGTATCATCAAAATCAGCGAAACAATCAGTATTAAAAATCGGTGCTTAACAATTAACTCTGAGACCCTCTTCATACCCACTATTATACACCTAAACCCTCAAAAAGTCCATAAAAATAAAAAACGCCTAAAAACCTTGCCAAAAACCCTAATGTTTATTATAATGAAGGTATTATAAGTGTAAAGGAGTAACTTCAATGAACTCATACAATATTAATAATCTTACTACATCTGAGGCGGCCTTCGCCGGAGGTATGGTTGGGACGTTCTTAATCGCCACTCTCGTCTTCTGTATCTTCGTGATTATCGCCCTCTGGAAGATTTTCACCAAAGCCGGAGTGAAAGGTTGGAAATCTCTTATTCCTATCTATAATATTTACTGCTTCTTAAAAATCGTTGGTCTTTCGCCGCTCTGGATTGTCTGGATGGCGCTAGCTTACATCGCCCTCTTCGTGACCGCCGCTATCGTGGGTAACGGCCAATATATCGATTGGAACACTGGCCAAGTCCCAGAAGTTGTCGCTACGAACGGCTGGTTTATTCTCGTCGCTATCATCTTCTGCCTCTTAAGCATCTACATCGGGGTTCTCTCTGCCTACCGCCTAGCCAAGGTGTTCGGCAAGGGTATCGGCTACACTATCGGCCTCATCTTACTACCGAATATCTTCACGCTCATCCTCGGCTTTGGCTCTGCCAAATACGACAAAAAAGTTTTGAAGAATATGTAAGACCAATTTAGCCAAAGAAAAATCCCCCTGTTTCCAGGGGGATTTTTGCGATAGTTTAGAACTATGGCCCAACCTGAAATTGAGGCTCATAGTAAAGCGCAAACTCTCCTTCATAGTTCCTGCTTGAATCTTTGATAACTACTTTCTCGCCATTTACTACGGTGTAATCCTTCTTCGGCACGGTATATTTCTTAACTTTTACGGTACCGTTTTTGTTAGTTACTCTGACGAGATATTTCACTGATGTCACTTTACCTTTCTTATTGATCTTTACATCGGTATTTTCTGACGTCAGCTTTGCCTTGGTGATATTGAAGTTCATCGGCATTTTGGCCAGAGCCTTCTTCAGACTCTTGTCTGCCTTCAAAGCTTTAATTGTGAAGGTCGCAGTTCCAACATTCTTGTTATTCTTATAACTAATAGATGAAATTGCATATTCCTTCGAGGTCTTCATATCTACGACTTTCAGTCCGAGCTCCGGCGCCTTAATTGCTGCTCCGGTAAATACCATATCAGCATTGTAAGATACCGCTAAGTCACCCACGATTTTGGTCGTAACCGGCAATTTGTCTCCCGGTGCCTTTACATCTTCGACGCCATCGCGACAGCCAAACGGTAATACTACGTCTACTGCTTGTAACCTTGACAGCACGTACAATTTACCGTTACAAATCGTATTTCTCGGTGCGGCAATCTTTGCCGAGCTAAACAGATGGTTGTCTTCGACGAGCTCGCATCCAGTCTCTGTAATATTCAGATAATACGTATCCGCCAGGACTGTGTTATCTGGTGCCAACCGACTAAATCCGGTCACGATTGCGCCATTCTTAGAGGCCGTAACTGCTACATCCGGTAACAAAGTCGGCGAAACACCTTCCGGCATTGCTGATTCTGCCACCATTTCACTCGTATAAGATCCATCTTCTAAGCGCTTGATTTTTTCAACCATGTAGCTCGGTTTTAAGCTTTGATTAATTCCGTAAGCTAAGTAAGTTTCTCCATTATATGAGAAAACTCCAGCCGTAGCTCTTGGATTAACCAATGCTCCGACTTTCTGTAAACTTCCAGCTTCCGGGAACAGTTCGTAGATATCCGTGCTAAGCGCAGTACTCATACCGCCAGCTAATAGTAACCGGTCCCCATCGTTAAAAAGCGCAAACCCCACTAATGGAGTACCTAAGATTGAGCCTTTAATCTTCTTCCGCTCTAAAGTCTTCTCAAACGGATTATAATCCAGCAAGATATAAGTAGGCTTTTTATACTGGCTATCAAGTACCAGCATTAATAAATGCCCATTTACTACTGCTAAATTAGAAGCTAGCTGCGACTCTTCTGTCTCTGCTAACTGGGTGAACCTTCCGATCGTCGGGTCATACTCGTAAAGAGCCGTAACTCCTTCGAAATCGTGCTCGTTCGCTACCGATATGTAAATCTTGTTATTTAAAGTAACCATACTGTCTGCCGACCAATTGTTAATTTCCGATGCATCAAGCATCTGATAATCACCGGTAATTGGGTGGTCCTTGTCCAGTAAGAACTGGCGATGACCGCTCAGCAAACCTTCGGTCCCAGAGGGCTTTGTTACTTCAATTAAATTGAAACCTACTGCAAAATTCTGTGGTGCAGTTACGGTAATTTCCGTATCGCTCCAATTTTTAACCGGCATATTCTGACCATCGACTGTTACCGTACCGGCTTCGTTCCCGAAGAAGTATCCCGAAATCTGTATTTCTGGATTCTCCCCGACCAAACTGCCGTAGATAATCTTTGATGAGAATAATACAGGTGCGGTTTTTCCGTCTAAAGCGTACTGGAGATTCGCAATTCCACCAGATATACATTTATCTTTGTGTGCATCGTACCTCTTTACACTTCCGATGATTCGTGCGGCAATTTTCTCGGCGCTATCATTAGGGAATTGCGCCATCAAAACTGCAGCTTCACCTGCTACAGCTGGTGTGGCCATAGATGTGCCAGACATCAGTCCATAAGCAAGTGCATCGTTCGTCATCACCATGTTATCCAAGATGAAATTCTGTGGCGTAACTGACGCAACATATAAGTCGATCGTCACATTTGTGTAGTCATTCAGATCCGGCAATACCATCGAGCAGGTCCCCCAATTGTCATCAATTCTTTCGAGAGACGCTGGCACTTTAATTTCATTGCCATCACTTTCTTTCACTAAAGCAGCCATCTCGGTTTGCCTAATGGTTTTTTCGGTTCCGACACTACAAGTTAAATACTTCGGTCGATAAGTCGAAAGATCCAGATTTGTAAACCTTACTGTTGAAAGTGCACCGCTTGCAGTGGAGCTCAGTCCAAGTGCTTTTCCATAACGGCTTTCTATGGTCGTTACAGTCGTGTTGTCATCTCCGGCAGTATATTCAAAGAATGAGTTTGCATTGCCGTCGAAATCGTTGCTGAGTAACTTGCGAGAAGAAAACGGACTAGCGTTTGCCTTGCTCCGAGGTATCGTAGACAAAATATCTACGCCCGGTGAAGAAACGTCAGTGTTATTCTTGCCGTAATTACTAAACGCTGCAATATCACCATGGTTATCTGTCGCATCAACTATAACGACATTCGGGATATCCCTGAACCCACAGTATATTTCCGGTGTTTTCTCGGAATCTACGCCATCATTGGATGAAGCAAAGGCCAGAACTGCTCCGCGTTTTGCAACTTCTTGCACCGCTAGAGTCGCTGCCCGGCTAATCATATGTACGCCCCAAGAGTTATTAACGACTTTTACGTCAACTCCAGCGTCCATGGCTACTTTGATATAGTCCAATCCGCCAACCAGCGAAGAAACTGTACCTTGGCCACTTGCGCCCAGACTTTTTACCGCCATGATCTTTGGACCATTAGCGATACCAGATATGCCGAAATTATTCCATTGACCGGCGATAATTCCTGCGCAGTGCGTTCCATGGCTGTGTTCATCCATCGGGTCCGACACAGAATACTTAGCATCATTTCCCACTTTAGCAACAGCATTGTAACCATGAGCTCCTCCGCCGTATGCGACTAGCTCCGGATATTTATCTCCGTCGCTCCACATTACGTCTTTCAGATCCTCATGGTTGTAATCAACTCCAGAATCCAGCACTGCTACAATGATGCCATCTGCATTTTTCGGTGCAGTCAGATCATTCCAGCGCGGAACGTCAAGACCAAATTCCCCACTCGGAGCATACTGCCTGGATGTGAAATCAGGTGTTGACTCAATTGTCGCGATGTAGTTCGGCTCAGCTATTAAAACATCCGGACATTTATTCAGCTCGTCAATCAGTTCCATCGTATCTAAGACGTCTGATTTTACCAGCTTGATCTCCTCTGTTTCAGCTAAGCTGTTCAGGGGTTTGTCGGATACAGTATCATCCTGACCAGAACCCTCATCGTACTTAGTGTCTCCATCGAGAACCATCAGATCCTCCATCTCATAGAGCGAAGAATCTATTCCGTTAAGTTTCTTGTCTGTGACGACATTGTCCGCTTCTTCCGTGCCTTTCATCACGATAATTGCCTCACCAGGAACGTAGTCTCCTGCCGGCTCGGCCGTCGTAGCTCCAGCTGTCGCTACGTCTGTAACATTGGCTTCCTCTACGCTTGTAACCTCAGCCGTCTCTACTTCCGCAGTTTCAGTTGCTCCTAATGCCGTAGTCGATATTCCAACTACCACCAGTGCCATTACCAGTAACATTGCTTGAATTTTTCGTAACATAATCTTACCTCCTTCGAAAATGAAACCTATATGCTGTTACTTCTAAACTATCGCTGTTAAAAAACTTGCCAGGAATATCACCTGGACATTAGTATTATTATACCACATATTGTCATTTTTAGCAAAAATCGAGTCGGGCTTCGCCTGACTCGATTTTAATCCACTGGGACAAAAAATGGTGGAGCGTGCGGGAATCAAACCCGCGACCTCAGCAATGCGAATGCTGCGCTCTATCAGCTGAGCTAACGCCCCACATGGGATGTGGATGAGTGCCCAACAACAACAAATATAAACACTCATCCACAGTAGAACTATTGGTCTTCTACTCCCCCTTATTATAACACATTATGAAATACTTGGCACCGGGAATTTCAAAGCTAGCTCTCTAACTTCCTCGCGAATCGGCAAAAATTCTGCCTCTTTTTCGTCCAATTCTTCCTCAGATGCTATCTTTTTACAAATCTCCGCAACTTTTAGCATCCAATCCGCAATCTTTATCATCTCCGCCTTCCCCATACCTCTAGTCGTAATCGCCGGCGTGCCGAGACGTACCCCAGACGGCCTAAAGGCCGCTGCCTTATCACCCGGCAAAGCGTTCGCGTTCAGAGTCAGGCCAACTTTGTCTAGCGCCTTCTCGTAAATTTTCCCATCAAAGCCAAAACTCTTCTCGACGTTAACTAGCACCAAGTGGTTTTCTGTCCCTCCACCCTGCAAGATGAACCCTCTCTCCATCAGCCCATCGGCCAAAGCCTTAGCGTTCTCGACAATTTTCGCGGCGTAATCCGCAAAATCTGGCTTCAGAGCCTCCGAGAAAGCCACTGCTTTTGCCGCAATCACGTGCTCTAACGGCCCGCCTTGCGTACCAGGGAACACCGCCCGGTCAATCAATGTCGGGATATTTTCTAGTGTCTTCTCTGGTTTCCGGAGCGGCGTCGAAACCTTTCCTCGAGAGAGAATCAGTCCGCCTCGCGGCCCCCGCAAAGTTTTATGTGTCGTAGTCGTCATCACATGAAATCCGAAATCTAGCGGATTCGGATGTACTCCGCCCGCAATCAGCCCCGCCACATGCGCCATATCAGCCATGAGTAGCGCCCCGATTTTCTGTCCGATTTTCGCCACTCTAGCAAAATCCGGAATCTTCATAAAGGCCGAGTAGCCGACCAAAATAATCTTCGGCTTCTCCTCCATCGCCAATCTCTCTAGCTCGTCATAGTCAATATCACCATCCTCATTCACTCCATATGCAATAAAATTCCAGATGTGTGCCGAACGCGTCACTGGCGCGCCGTGCGTCAAATGCCCACCATGCGCCAAATTCATCGCCAAAATTTTATCGCCCGGCTCACACCAAGCATAATATACCGCCTCGTTCGCATTCGCCCCCGAATGTGGCTGGACATTGGCATGGTCCGCATGGAATAGTTTCATCGCACGAGCAATCGCTAACCTCTCAATCCTATCGACATTCACCTGCCCGCCATAATACCGGTAATTTGGCAAAACCTCCTCGGCGATTTCCGCCTCATCTGCACCCAAACCCTCAAAGCTCGGATACCCTTCTGAATATTTGTTCGTCAGCACCGACCCCATCGCCGTCAGCACCTCCTTCGAGACGTAGTTCTCGCTCGGAATTAATTCTAAACCTTCCTTTTGCCGCACCTTTTCTTGCTCAATCAAATCAAACACATAATCTTTCATAATTTTCCTTTCTGTAATTGACTATTTTCTGGTGTAAGTGACAAAAGCATAGTTTAGATCATTTTGCTCATCCCTTCCTTTTTTAACGACTTCACAACGGAATTTGCTCTTATCAAACTCCGGAAAATACACATCCGCCTCCGGAAAATCCGCCTCTATCTCTGTCAGATAAAGCCTATCCGCCTCATCTATCAACTGCTTATAGACGCTACCTCCGCCAATCACGAACAACTCCTCCGACGTCCCCTTATAGCGATCCACAAACTCAAATAACTCTGTAATCGGCACCACCTCCGGCCGCTCCCCCGCGCCAGCCGGCTTTTTCGCCGCTTCTAGCGCTAACTCCTCCGGCTCTCTCGTCAGTACGATATGTTTCCTCCCCGGGAGTAATTTCGGCAAGGAATCAAAAGTCTTATGCCCCATCAATACCGGATGCCCCGTCGTCAACTCGCGAAAACGCTTCAAATCTTCCGAGATGTGCCAGACCAAATCCCCCTTGTATCCGAGCTCGTTACCTTTCCCAACTGCCGCAACCAGAGAAATCATGCTGTAATCTCCATTTTAATCTTCCCCTGATGCTCATAATCTAATAATTTAATGTCCAAAAGCTCCTTCGAATTATCGAATTTAAAGAAATCTTTTACCTCTGGATTGAGCCATAATTTCGGTGCATCGAATAGCTTGCCGTCCTTTTCCAGTTTCTCATCTCTCCGACGAAGCTGTTCTTTAATTCCTTCTACTTGGTTTTCATAGATATGGGCATCGTTCGTCACGAACGTCATCTTCCCCGGCTGGAGATCCAGACAATGCGCAATCATACAGAGGAAAGTCGCGTACTGTGTAATGTTAAAGGGAAGCCCGAGCGGCACATCTGTCGAACGCGAATTAACCAAAACATTTACCTTTCCATCAGTAATATTCCACTCATTGCTCCAAACGCAACTAGGCAAAGCCGCCGTCTTCAGAAACTCATTCTGCCATAAAGAAAGCACCATCCGCCGATTTCCCGGATCGTTTTTCAATGTCTTAATCAAATCCTCCGTCAGATGGTATTTTTTCACAATCCATCCGTAAGCCGTCCCGATAGTATGGGCGTATTCCTTCCCGAAATGTTTCCCCATATAATCACCGTTCTCGTCTATCTCCCATTCATTCCAAATCTTCACCCCTCTCTCCTGTAGCCACCGCACGTCATTACTCTGTACTTGCCAAATCCACAGCATCTCTAAAATCGCCGCCTTAAAAACGGTGTATTTCGTGGTGAGGACCGGAAATTCCTCCGAAAGATCAAATTCTAATACCTGATGTGGCAACCGAATCGTCGCGCTTTCACTCTGCGCCTGCGCCACATGGTTCGGCATCGAATCGCCGCTCACTCCCCCGGTTTTATGAGTATAATTGACGACTCTCTCGCCCTCTTTTAAAATTCTCTCGCAGAGCTCCAGATATTGCTCATCAAATTTACTCATATTCCTCCTTATTAGTACTATTATATCAAATGTAATTTTTAATAAAACCCTTGATTTTTCTAAAATTAAGGGTTATACTTGACTTGACAAGTCTTAGAAAGACTATTTTTTATGTAAGAGTAAAGGAGCTATAGATGGCAAAAATCACCAGAATTAAAGCCTCCGACCCAGGGAAGAAACAGCCCGAAAAAGAGGTCGAAAGGGAAGAGGTGCCTACTTTCTCGGAAAGAGACGCAAAAGCCGCGAAAAAACTCGCTGAGAAAGAGAAAAAATCCTTCGAAAAGGCCGAAAAGAAAAAGGAGCGCCTAGAAGACCGCGAGGCTCAGGGCGGCTCAAAAGTCAAACGCGCCCTGACCGCGCCGTTTCGTTATATTCGCAACTCTTGGCGAGAAATCCGTCAGGTACGTTGGCCGAATCGCAAGGCTACCTGGAAAATGGTGCTTGCCATCTTCGTCTACTCAGCATTATTCATCGCTCTGATTATGCTCTTAGATTTGTTCTTTACTTGGATATTTAATTTAATTTTGAAGAAATAAGGAGTAATTATGGCAGTAAACCGATATGATGACAGCCTCGCATGGTACGCAATTTCTACCTATGCTGGCTATGAAGATAAAGTCGCCGATAGTATCAACCAACGTGTTGGCGGCGCCGAGATGAAGGGCAAGATTTTCGAGGCCCTCGTCCCGAAGGAAAAACAGATTGATATTAAAAACGGGCATCGCCGCGTCATCGACCGCAAGATTTTCCAGGGCTATGTTTTAGTCCAGATGCATCTTTCGGACGAAACTTGGTATATCATTAGAAATACCCCCGGTGTCACCGGTTTCATCGGCACTGGTACCCAACCTACCCCTGTTTCTGACAAAGAAATCGCCAAAATCAAAAAGCGTATGGAGGCAGAAGACCCGAAATTCTCTATCAACTATGCTATTGGCGAGGTCGTTTCGATTACCGACGGTCCGTTCAAAGGTTTTGAGGGTACCATTTCCGAGCTAGATTCCGAAAAAGGTAAAATTAAGGTCATGGTCTCGATGTTTGGCCGCGAGACGCCTGTAGAGCTAGACGCTCTCCAGGTCCAGAAGATTTCCTAGACAAATCTTTTGCAATTTGATATAATATAGAAGTTACGCAAATGCTTCTAAATATTAGTTAACTTAAGGAGTATATTATGGCTGAAGCGAAAAAATGCATCGGCAATCTCAAACTTCGTATTCCTGGCGGGAAGGCTACGGCCGGTCCTCCGGTCGGTTCCACCCTCGGTCAGTGGGGTCTGAATATGATGGATTTTATTAACCCGTTCAACGAAAAGACCAAAGATTTCATGGGCAAAAATGTCATTGTCCATATCAAGGTCTACGAAGACCGGACTTTTGATTGGGTCTGTCTCGGCCAGCCGGTCGACGATCTCATCCGTGAGAAAATTAAAATCCAGAAGGGCTCCGGCAAGCCAAATCTCGAGAAAGTCGGCAAAATCTCTCGCGCCGAGCTCGAGGAAATCGCCAAGATGAAAATGGATCAGCTAAACGCGGTCGATCTAGACGGCGCCGTCAAAGTCGTCGCTGGCACCGCTCGTTCCATGGGCGTAGAAGTTACTGATTAGTTTCTTGAAAATTCCGCAGGCTTTCACCAAAAAACTGCCCAAACAATCTCGTCACCGAATAAGCCCACAATCCCCCACAATCACAAAATCTGTGTTATAATAAACCAGACTGTTTGATACTCAAGCCTTTAGAAGGGAGGAATTCAGATGCAAACAGAGAACGTTTATTTAAAAGCTTACAGCAAAGTCATAGGTGAAGATTTTGACCCCACCAGCAATAATCTAAAAGAATTCTACGAGTCCCAGCTTTCATCCGCAGGTATTCCCGAAGATTCTCTCTACGACGTCTATCTACAGATGCGAGAGGACTTCGGCAGTAATCTAGCCAACTTATACTATCGCCAGGAAAAAGCCAGGGAGGATCTTTTAGCCGCTAGGACCCCAGAGCATTACAAGAAAAAGCTCGAAGATTGCATCAATCTCAACAGATTAGATTGCCTATCTGCCTCCATAGTAGCCTTCATTATTGCAATGGTTGTCGTCTCACATGCCTTTTTCGGCATCACCATCACAGAAACTTTAGCTAGCACAGAAATTCTCAAAATGACTATTCTAGCTGCCCTACCAGCCGCTTTCGTTGCTTATTTATTATGCCGAATAGTTACAGTGGAACTAGTCAGCAGAAAAAGCACTAAGCTCTACGAGGCCGAAAGGACAGAGTTGGAACAAAATTACCAAGAGATAGAAGAGGAGTATCGTAACGTCGCAACTATGCTAGAAGTCATCGAAAACGCTTGCAATGACAAGCCCAAACCCCAGGCAATTTAACCTGGGGTTTTCTCTTTATCGCCCCTGTTAAAGCGCTCTTGCATTTTCATAATACTTATGCTATGATAAATGCATACTGTTTGGAAGGAGGGGATAAAAATGCAAACAGAGAACTTTAAAACAAAAACTTTCAGCAACATCGCCGGGCCAGCATTCGGTACAGATGCGACTGATCTTCGGAAGTATTACGAAGGCCAGCTTAACTTTACCAGCATCCCCGAGAAGACCCTGCGAAAAATCTACACTAAGCTCAAAGATCCATACGACAGCCATTTGGCTACGCTGTCACATCGTCGTTCAGAGCTTAGCAAGGAGTTGGTGGCGGCTAGAGTAAAAGCTCACCAAGAAGAAACTGCGGCATCTTGGCGTTCTACGCATAAACTAGCATATTTAGTTTCTGTCGTGATATTGCCAGTACTTTTGTTGTCTCTTTTATTACTCGAGATTTATCGTGCTATCTTGGCTCTTGGGACGCCAAGCTTTTTGCTACCGATTGGTCTCACCTTTTTTGTACTGCCCGCGGTGACTCTCGTCTACATTTTAGCCCACTACACTTCTTGGCGCTCCGCCCAAAATAAGGAGATGCAAAGCTACCTGAAAGAAATCGATTGCATAACTCAGAAGTATTACGCCGCTGAGTGGGAATATCGAAATCTTACGGTGATGCTGGAAGTAATTGGTAATGCTTGTCGAGACGAGCATGAACCCCGGGCGGCTTAAAGCCCGGGGTTTTCCCTTGTAAAAATTTATGAAATTTGCTATAATATAATTATTATTAACCAAGTTGGGAGCGCTAGCGCGCGTTAATACCACAGAAAGGAATTAATCTTATGACTACTAAAAAAGCCATTGACGAATCCGTCGAAAAAGCTGCCGAAGTTGCAGAAGCAGAAATTAAGAACTCTAAAACCGTTGACATCGAGGGCGAGCCGACCGAGGCCCGTAAAGCCGACGTAAAAGCGGGCACTGAGTCTGATGATGCCGAGTCCAAGGAGACTGAGGAGCATTTCGCTAAATCCGGTAAAAAGTCTAAAAAACACATCGAGGAGGTCAAAGCTGAAGAAGCGCGCCAGGAAAGAAAGGCTGAGACCAAGGCCAAAGAAGCCGAGGAAAAGCCGAAAGGTGCCGCTCCTATCGTCCGCCCGAAAATCGAGCGCCGGGGTAAAAAATACCAGGAAGTCGCTAAATTAATCGATAAAGATAAAGTCTATACTCTAAAAGAGGCTATTGAGCTCGCCGAGAAAACTTCTCCGGTGAAATTTGACGCCACTGTCGAGGCTCATGTCCGCCTCAGTGTCGACCCTCGCCAGGCCGATCAGAACATCCGCGCCACCGTCGTCTTGCCGAACGGCAACGGCAAAACCGTCCGGGTCGCCGTTTTCGCTCCATTAGACGAGGCCAAGAAGGCTAAGGCCGCTGGTGCCGATATCGCCGAGGACGAGGAATTTCTAAAACGCCTCGAGAAGGGAACGATTGATTTCGATATTCTTATCTCCACTCCAGCCTACATGCCGAAACTCGGCAAATTTGCTCGTCTCCTTGGTCCGAAGGGCCTTATGCCGAATCCTAAGGCTGGCACCGTCACTACCGACATTGAAAAAGCCGTAAAAGAGGCCAAAGCCGGCAAGGTCGAATACCGTGTCGACAAACAATCTATTGTCCATATCGGCCTCGGTAAGGTTTCCTTCGGGACGGATAAGCTCCTCCAGAATGCTAACACTTTCTTCGATTCTCTGAAGTCTCAGAAACCGGCTAGCATTAAGGGGTCTTTCGTGAAGTCTGTCTTCATTACCACCTCTCAGGGTCCCTCTATCGCCATCGAGAATCTCTACAACTAACCACAAAAACGCCCGAGAATTCCTCTCGGGCTTTTTGTTAAACGTACAATGCTAGTGGGAGATAGACAGCGGTTTCTATATCTTCGCAGCCCTCCGCTTTCAGGACATTCTTCTGCATCTTCGTGGCCTCATCCACATAACATAGACCAAGCATCTCCGCTAACTCATCGTCCACTTCCAATGCAAGCACGTAATTGTCAGCCATAGCTAGAATATCCAATTCTCCGTTTGGCGTTATAACGCTCGTAATGACCTCGCACTCTTCATCAACCATTATGGTCACTATCAAAACCTTATCCGCCTTTACTCCGTATGGTTGCATATACACATCGCCATCCTCTTCTTCAAGACCAGCCAGGATAGCATAACAATCCGCGTCGAAACACGCACCAATCGCCATCAACACCATAGCAAGCTCATAGCTGGGTGTAAGCGCCCATGCTGGAATCTTGAACCAAATCGGAGCGATTGGATCGCCATCTTCATCTTCTCTGTAATACTCTCTTACAAAGAAGGACCGTTCCTGTTCTTCTGAATACATAGGTGTCACCCCCTTCTTAAAGTTCGAAACTCCAGTTTTCATAACTATTATATCACAAAAACTCCCCAATTGCAAATTGGGGAGTTTCCGATTTCACAATTCACCAACTGCATCAATCGAACTTTCTCCGAGCGAGACGCATCTTTGGATGGTCTCGCGAGGAAAAATGCCGAGATGGACGCTTTAAGCGAGCTCGACAGTAGCACCAGCTTCTTCCAAAGCTTTCTTCATCGCCTCAGCGTCAGCTTTCGCGACCTTCTCCTTAACGGTAGCTGGAGCACCATCAACGATAGCTTTCGCCTCACCAAGGCCAAGACCGGTAGCTTCCTTAACCGCCTTAATGACAGCAATCTTCTGAGCGCCAGCGTCCTTCAAGACGACATCAAACTCAGTTTTGCCTTCATCAGCAGCGGCAGCATCGCCACCAGCGGCTGGGCCAGCAGCTACAGCCACAGCGGCAGCAGCTGGCTCAATGCCATATTCATCCTTAAGAGTATTTTTGAGTTCGTTAACCTCGAGAACGGTAAGTTTTACCAATTCCTCGGCCAACTTTTTGATATCAGTAGCCATATAAATTTTCCTTTCAAATGGGGAATTCCCCTAAATATTAATTAAATTGCAGATTAGGCAGCGTGTGCCTCTAGACCCGAAACGATGCCAGAAAGCCCGCCGGAAAGACCCGAAATAGAATCGGTAACCGGAGAGAGGAGCTGTGCCACTACTTGGGCGATCAACTCGTTCTTCGACGGGAGTTTCGCCAGCGCCTTGACCTCGTCTACCGCAAGAGTCGCCCCAGAGTCATTGAAGGCTCCAGAAATCTCTAGCGCAGCGTGGTCCTTAGCGAACTTGTCCAAAACTTTCGCCGGCATCACCTCATCGCTGTCCGAAATCGCATAAAGCAACTGGCCGGTCAGCCCAGAGGTATCAGTGTCTTTGTAGACGGCAATCTCGCCCATCGCGACGCGAACCAAGCGGTTTTTCACCACTTTGATTTTGACGCCATTTTCGCGAGCTGCCCGTCTCAACTCCTGTAGCTCCGACACAGTCAATCCCTGATATTTGGCAAAGACCGTCATCTTAGAGCTAGAGAGGAGCTCAGTCAAATCTGCAACTAAAGTTTGCTTCTTATCTTTCGAAATAGCCATTTTAATTCCTTTTAGTTACAGTTTTAATAAATGGTTGGTGAATTGTTAATATCCGTTACCAACCCTAATTACAAGAGAATAGCCTAGGCGACATTATTAAGAAGATTTGCTTTTTCCGTCCGTCATCACTCGATAACGAAAGGATTTCTTTACTTCCTTAGGCGGTAAGAAATCTCCCGTCGCTGTCTTTGGTAACTAGCTATATTATAACAAATCTGCTATAATTATACAAGAGGAAATATGATACAGATTATTGCAGGAGGAAAGCCCTCGAAAGGCTGGCTAGAAAATGGCATCGCTGAGTATGAAAAACGGCTTTCAAAAAAATACCAAATCAAATGGACCTTTGTCTCAGAGGAAAAATTGAATCAAACTCTTCTGAAGTGGCCTTTTTCTACCGCTAATTACATCATCTTATTAGACGAGCATGGTGAGAATATTTCATCGATCGAATTCTCGGATAAATTAGAGCGTATCTGGAATTCCGGAGTCAACATCTGTTTTATCATTGGTGGCCCCTATGGGTTCCCGCCCAAAGTCATCGGAAAAGCTAACTACGTCTGGAGTCTCGGCCATGAAGTTCTGCCTCATGAGCTTACCCGCCTCATCGTCACCGAGCAGATTTATCGCGCCCAAGAAATCCAGAAACACTCCAATTACCATCATATTTAACTTTTTCTACAACAAAGGTTGTGGAAAACTTTACGTTCCGTAAAAGCCTTGTTTACCCCTTGGGACGTTCCAAGACTTTTTCTTTAGAAAAAGTCTTGTTTGCCCCTTGGGACGCTCCAAGGTTTTTTTCTTTGAAAAAAACCTTGACAAGCAATTTCTGGTGGTGTATTATAAGGTTAATATTATATAACAGACAGGATGCGAGGATGTCTGAAATACCAGAAAAACAAATCAAGAGATTAAGAAGCCTAATACAAGAGGCCGAGACTAATTTAGCCGCTGCGCGCGAGCTACTAATTTCCGTAATTGGAGATGGTGAGACCATTACAGCGCCTCGTGATACCGTAGTATCGTCCCCAGAGGGGAAAGTCATCGAAGGCGTCTTCGACGGCGAAATTATGATTGATCAAGAAGGGAAAAATCATCCTGTCCCCGCGAACTATGCTTCTAAGTCCAAGCTCGTAGAGGGCGATATCATGAAACTAACTATCACCAAGGAAGGCCGCTTGCTCTACAAACAGATTGGCCCAGTCGAAAGAAAGACCGTCATCGGCACATTGACACATCATGATGATAAATATTTCGTAGAAGTCGCCGGCAAAGAATATCGTGTTCTCTATGCATCCGTTACCTATTTCCGTCTAAAAGAAGGCGCTCAGGTCTCTATCGTTATCCCGGCTAAAAACAAAGATGCTACTTGGGCCGCCGTAGAAGCTGCCCTCTAATGAAAGCTCTCTATCGGAAATATCGGCCCACTAAGCTCTCTGAAGTAATTGGCGAGGAACAAGTCACAAAAGCTCTGGAAAATAGCCTGAAAAAGGGCAAGATTTCCCATTCATATCTTTTTACTGGTCCGCGTGGCTGTGGCAAAACTTCTGTCGCTCGCATTTTTGCGCACGAAATCAATGGCTTTAAATATGAACTCGAGGATTTCTACCCGGATATTCTCGAGATTGACGCCGCCTCTAATACGGGGGTGGACAATATTCGCGAGCTCCGCGAACGCGCCATTATCGCCCCTACAGAGGGAAAATACAAGGTCTACATTATTGACGAAGTCCATATGCTTTCGAAATCCGCCTTTAACGCGCTTCTGAAAACTCTCGAGGAGCCGCCCGCTCACGTCGTCTTTATTATGGCTACCACCGACATTTACAAAGTCCCTCCCACCATCATCTCGCGCTCCCAGATTTATGAATTCCAATTGGCTAATCCCGACGTTATGCAAAAGCATCTCCAATCCATCGCTAAAAAAGAGAAAATTCAAATTGACGATGACGGGTTAGAGCTAATCGTGCGAAGAGGCGGTGGTTCTTTTCGCGATAGTATCTCTCTTTTAGACCAGATTTCCACTCTCTCCGATCAAAAAATCACCGCAGAGCTCATCGCCACAAGTCTCGGTCTCCCCGAACAGACCAAAATCCAGAATCTTATCACAGCTTACACCGCTAAAAATCTCGGCGATATTTCCGCTTGTCTCAAAGTTCTTTTAAACTCCGGAGTTCGCGCAGAAATCATCGCAGAAGAGATCATAGATTACATCGTGAAATCTCCCTCCCCCGAGCTTTTACCACTCCTAAAACCCCTCACCCACGTCTCCGCCCCTTTCCCCGAAGCAAAACTCTTACTTAGTCTTACGGAATCACTTAGCGCCGAGCAAGCTGGCGAGAGTGATGCCAATTTTGATGGTTCACATGCTAGGCCTAAGCAAGCTGGCGACCCGCGAGGGCTGTTTTCGGGTGATGCTAGACAAGCTGGCGAGGTTGATGTCAATTTTGAGGGTCGTGCGGAGCGCGGCAGCGCGAGCATTAGCGCCGAAACCCCTGTGGTGACAGGGGTTTCGGACGCGGGCCCGAAAAATTCGGCATCACCTCGCCAGCTTGCTCACGAACAAAATTCGGCATCACCTCGCCAATCTTCGACCTTCAATTGGGATACCTTCCGTTCATCCGTCCACACCGCCAATCCTTCCATCTCCAAAATCCTAGACCAAAGCACCTTCAGAATAGAAGATGGCATCC
>CAYRGP010000006.1:11997-26933 GCA_964423995.1 uncultured Candidatus Saccharibacteria bacterium | reverse complement strand
TTTTCTGGCGAAAAAGTCTTGGAACGTCCCAAGGGGTAAACAAGACTTTTTCTGATGCTTTTAGTGTAGCATAGCGGATTTTGGCAGGACGGTGTCCTTTAGGAGCTCCTCGAGGTCTTTTTCTTCTAGGGTTTCGTTCTCGAGAAGAGCGGCGGCGAGAGAATCTAGTGCTTTTTCGTTAGCCTTCAAAACGGCCTCGGCGCGTTTGGCGGCCTCGTCGGAGAGAGATTTGATTTCCTGATCGATTAGCTCGGCAGTTTTCTCAGAGTATGGTTTCCCGGTAGAGATGGTGTAGTAGCCGGTCTCTTCGCCCGGGAAGACGAGGTTGCGCGTGGCGGAGCCCATGCCTTCTTCTGTAATCATTTCTTTGGCAAGATTCGCGACGTGCTTCAGGTCAGAAGATGCGCCGGTCGTGACATTGTCGTCTCCGAAGATAATTTTCTCGGCGACGCGGCCGCCCATGGCGCGGGCTAAAATATCTTTTAGCTCATAAATGCTCTTGTAGCTGCGGTCTTCCGGCGGGAGGAACCAGGTCACGCCGCCGGTCTGGCCGCGCGGAATAATAGTGACTTTATGGACCGGGTCGGAATCGGGGAGGACATGGCCAACGATAGCGTGACCGGCCTCATGATAGGCGGTGACTTTTCGCTCGTGGTCATTCATGACCTTACTCTTTCTTTCTGGACCAATAGCGACACGCTCGAAGGCCTCTGTTAAATCAGCATTGGTGATTTTGTCGCGATTCTCGCGGGCGGCGCCAATAGCGGCTTCGTTCGCGATGTTGGCGAGATCGGCGCCGGAAGAGCCAGCGGTCTTAGCGGCGAGAGCGTCTAAGTCTAAGTCGCTGCTTTTTGGCTTGTTTTTAAAGTGGACTTTTAGAATGGCAAGACGATCTTTTCGCTCTGGGAGAGTGACATTAACATGGCGATCGAAACGGCCGGGGCGAAGAAGCGCTTTGTCGAGCATATCGACGCGGTTGGTCGCGGCCATGACGATGACACCAGAATCGTTATCAAAACCATCCATCTCGACGAGGATTTGGTTCAGGGTCTGCTCGTCCTCGCGGCCGGCGCCACCTCTGGCATCACGCTTGTGCGCGACGGCGTCAATTTCATCGATGAAGATAATACTCGGGGCGTTAGACTTGGCCTTCTTGAAAAGATCGCGGACGCGAGAGGCACCGACGCCGACGAACATTTCGGCGAACTCAGAGCCAGAGATGCTAAAGAACGGGACGTTAGCCTCGCCCGCGACGGCGCGAGCCATGAGGGTCTTGCCGGTACCGGGATCGCCAGCAAGCAAAACGCCGCGCGGAATTTTCGCACCGAGCTTTTCGTAGCGAGCTGGGTTTTTAAGGAAATCTACGATTTCAGTTAAATCTTGTTTCGCGGCCTCATTGCCAGCGACGTCTTTAAAGGTAACTTTCTTTTTGTCGGGACCGTATAATTTGGCCTTGGCCTTGCCAAAGCCTATGGATTCTTTGTTCATAGATTGAGCCTGACGCATCATGTAGAAGAAGAAGCCGATTAGAATCAAAGTCGGGACAACGATAATGGCGGCATCAAAGACGGAATTCCAGAAATCTGACGGCGTTTCATACTCAATCACCGGATATTTTTTCTGACATTCTGTCAAAGCGTCGCCGGACAAATCAGAACAGTTGTCTTTTAAGCCCTGCTCGTAAAGGGTGCCGGAAGGGTCTTTTCTGGAGGTCTGGGTGGGCTGGTCCTTGTCCTTTAAAGTAATTTTTAGCTCGTTGCCAGAGACAGTGATCTTTTTAATGTTGCTGTCCGGCTGGTTCGCCCGCGCGATGACATTAGAAAGCGGGACTTCTTCTAAGTTGGTCTTAGGGGTCAGCGAAAAGGCGAGCCCCACACAAAGTAAAATCAAAAGTAGTGTAAAGATAAAGCGGCGAATTAGATTATTATTCGTCTTCTTTTGCTGCTCCTTAGAGCCGCTAGTGTCGTTGCCACGCTCAGAATTATGGCTTGGCGATTTTTTGGTTACATTCGAATTTGGCACAATAAACTCCTTAACCCTTACATTATATCATATATGTATGGATTTGTGATGGTTCGCTAGGATTGTATAATTAACCTTGTAGAATTGTAGTTTGCTCGCACCATTTTGGAGGCGATTTTCGTTCGGTTGGCGTTCGGGTAACTGATACATAAAGGTCCTGCTTGCATTTTTTCTCGGAACGCGGTAATTACCATATTGACCTCTGAAAAAATAGGCTTTTTCTTTCCTGCTGATATTTATAATATGGAACTACGAAATAATAATTAAGCAAAAAAGGAGGAAAAATGTCTGGAAGACATGCAAAGTTTTTTATTGGCCTAACAACAACGACCGCGATGGCGCTTTCTGGAACCATCGGAGTATTCTCGCAGGCGGCAAGCGCAAGGTCTGTTCAATATTACAGAGTCCTAGCTTACTCGGCGGAAGGCGCAAATACGATTGTCGTGGGAATGAATGGGCGAGCAACAAAAGTCCGAATTATCGGAATCAACGCACCAGACGCCACCGCTAAATTTAATTCCAAAGCGGGATGTTACGGTATTCAGGCAAGAAATGTTTTGAAGAAGATTATTCGCAACAATCCCGTGCAATTGGTGGCCGACCCAAAAATGCCAGACAGATACACGGACGGGAGTCTGCTCCGATACGTGTATGTGAGCAAATATGGCGATGTTGGGGCAACGATGATTTATAATGGCGCGGCGAAAGAATATATGTATAAACATAAAAACTACGGGCAACGGAGCTGGTACCGAAATCTTCAGAATATGGCCTACTCGGCCAATCGTGGACTTTGGAATGCTAGGGCTTGTCCAAAGAATCGCTAGATCCGTAGCTTTTAGCGCATTAGGACAGAAATGCGCTAAAAGCCTTACAGATAATTATTTTGTGTTATAATAATTTTTGGCGGGGGTTGGCGCAGTGGTAGCGCGCACGCCTGGGGGGCGTGAGGCCGCCAGTTCGAACCTGGTACCCCCGACCAGCGACATAGCGACCAGACCATGTCACCATAAACGCCCAACAATATATTTGAACCGTTTTTCTTTCTCTGGATTATGGGCAGTGTCGTAGAATGTGATTTCTGAAGAGTCTATATTAGATTGTGTGTTCTGATATTGATTGTAGATATTGCGCGCTAGACCCTTCGCGCCATTAAAGAATTTAATATTGTTGCCGAGCGTTTGCCGAATTTCGTCCGCGACGAGCGGATAGTGCGTACAACCTAAGACAACATTCTCCACTACATTTTTATAGTCTCCGATTTTATTTGCCAGGAAATTTCTGATACCCTCCATATTGCCAGCCTCGATTAATTCGGCCAAACCATTGCAATCGATTAGCTGTAAATTTTCGACTGGATATTTTAAGCAGAGCTCCTGGAACTTTTTACTGTTCAAAGTAGCATGAGTAGCTAAAGCTAGCGAAGGTTTAGACGGATTAGGCTCGCTATCATAAACAGCTTTGATGGCTGGTTGAATGGCATAGATGGGGACATCTGGGAATTTTTGGCGCAGAATATCAGTAGCCTCAGCCGAGGCAGTGTTACAAGCAACGACTAAAATTTCACAGCCTTTTTCCAATAGATACTCGCTAGCTCTCTGGCTCAGCGCAATAATTTCGGCTTTGCTCTTATTGCCGTAAGGATTGTTGGCGGAATCGCTATAATATACATACTGCTCGTTCGGCAGAAATTTAAGCAACTCTAGCAAAACTGTAACTCCGCCGATGCCGGAGTCGAAAATACCAATTTTCACTATATCTCTCCTCTCAAAAACTCTTCCCTGAAGGTTGCAAAACGTTCCGCTTTAATGGCCTCGCGCATTTTTTCACAGAGACGGATTAAGAAGCGGATATTGTGGATGGAGAGCAAAGTGGCGCCAAAAGTCTCGTCGCAACGCATGAGATGATGGACGTAAGCTCTGGTATAATTCTGGCAACAATAGCAATCGCAGCCTTCTTCGATAGGTGTAAAATCATGTTTGAAACGCGCGTTTTTTAAATTCATGCGCTTTTCTTTGAAGCCAGAAATGCCAGCATCTCTTACGCCAGAAACTAAAGCGTTGCCGTGGCGCGCAAGACGAGTCGGCGAAACACAGTCGAAAATATCAACGCCGCGCATGACGCCTTCAACTAAGTCTACTGGCTCGCCCACACCCATGAGATAACGGACTTTATCGGTAGGTAAATATGGCACCGAAAATTCTATGGCTTTATACATATCATCTTTACACTCGTCATCGTTGGCGACACCACCGATAGCATAGCCATCAAAATCCAGCGCCACCGTCTGCTCGGCAGACCATTTTCTCAAATCTTCATGCGGCCCACCCTGAACGATACCGAAAAGACTTTGGTTTTTATTCTGGTGAACTTTCTTGCCACGCTCAGCCCAACGGACAGTGCGCTCGATACTTTGCTTTAAATAATTATAGTCGGCGGTAGCTGGAGGACATTCATCAAAACTCATGGCGACATCAGAATCTAATTGGTTCTGGATTTCAATAGATTTTTCGGGGGTTAGGAAAAGTTTTTCTCCGTTTAGCTCGCTTTTGAAATGCACACCTTCTTCAGTGATACTATTTTTACCATGGGCAAGCGAAAAAACTTGGTAGCCGCCAGAATCAGTAAGAATCGGGCCGTAGAAATTCATAAACTTATGGAGACCGCCCGCCTCTGCTATGACGTCTTCGCCGGGGCGTTGCCAAAGGTGATAGGTGTTCGCGAGGATAATTCCGGGTTTAGTCTCGAGAACCTGTTCCGGGCTCAAAGTTTTGACAGTGGCCTGCGTCCCGACCGGCATGAACATTGGCGTTTCATATTCCCTATCGCCATATTTGATCTTACCGAGCCTAGCGCCGGTATGCGCATCGGTTTTGATGAGTTCAAATTCAATTTTCACTTGGTTCTCCCGTAATTAACATCGCATCGCCAAAAGAGAAGAATCGATATTTTTCTTTTATGGCATGTTCATAAGCTTTCATTATTAAATCTTTTCCGGCAAAAGCAGAAACTAACATGAGAAGCGTAGATTTTGGTAAATGGAAATTAGTAATGAGGCCGTCTATACTTAAAAATTTATAGCCTGGGTAAATAAAAATGGAAGTATCGCCGGAGCAGGCATAGAATAGACCATCAGAACTTTTCGCCGCTACCGTTTCTAATGTGCGTACAGTCGTGGTACCGACTGCTATGATCCGGCCACCGCGCGCACGAGCTTCGTTAAGGCGACTGGCCGCATCTTCAGAAATTTCGTAATGTTCTGTGTGCATTTTGTGCTCTTTAATGTCGTCGACTTGGACGGGACGAAAAGTACCGAGCCCCACATGGAGCGTGATTTTGATGATATCAATTCCCTGATTCTCAATTTTTGCTAGTAAGTCGGAAGTGAAATGTAGACCGGCGGTAGGAGCGGCGGCAGAGCCAAGATTTTTAGCATAGACAGTTTGATAACGAGACTGTTCTTCTAATTGCTCATGGATATATGGCGGGAGCGGCATGGTACCGAGCCGTTCTAAAATTTCTAGGAAAATTCCCTGATATGAAAACTTCACGTGCGTGATGCCATCGTCCAAAATTTTTGTAACTGTAGCAGTGAGGGGCGGATGGTAATTAGCATCTTCTGAATACGCGGCAAAATCTACCGACAGCCCGAAATCAATTTCTGCCCCAATATGTAATCTTTTTTGGGGCCGAGCTAGACATTCCCAGACGTCATCACCTAAATCTTTCAGTAATAATAGTTCTACTGCGCCGCCGGTTTCACGTTTCGCGCCGATGATACGGGCGGGGAGGACTTTGGTCTCATTCAGCACTAAAGCATCGCCTGGGTTTAAATAGTCTAAAATATCTGTGAAAACACGATCCGAAAGCTCACCGTTCTCACGATTTACGACTAGTAGCCGGGACGAAGCTCGTTCTTTTAATGGTGTTTGCGCAATTAAATCTTCTGGAAGATAGTAATCGAAATCATCAGTTTTCATTATTTAACCTTATATTCAACGGCGAGATGGTGGTCGTTTTTGACGGTCGTTAAAATCTCATATTTATTTAGGTCTAGAACCTTTGTAGGGTCCGCATCTTTGGAGGCGATCACCCAGAATTTGTCGGACTTCAAATCGGATAGTTTATCGATGGTCGTGGAACGATAATCGCGGAGCGGATAAGTCGATCCCCATGGGTAATCGGTCCATTCATCCACAATATAAATCGGGTGATTTTCAGTGGAATAGAAGGAGAAATCATATTCTTGTAGATCACCGTCTTTTAATACGGCCGGCTCACCGTCGCTAGAAAGCGTCTGTATCGTCGTAACGATTTCTTTAGCATAGCCCTTCGGCTCACGAGTTTCCACATTGACGATGCCGACAATTTCAGTAGCTAAAGTCAGAGCTAAGAAAACACTGATGAATTTCGGATATTTTTGGTAGTTTAACGCCATGAGTACTCCCGCGAGCGCCCAAATCAAAATGGCGCTGTACGTCACATAGCGAGAAACGAACATAGACGAAAGCGGAGGCATCGACAGTAGGAATAAAATAAGCGGCGGGACGAATACTAAAATGATTAAGAACAATGTGTGTAGCCGCGGTAAAGCGGATTTTTTGGCAGTTTTCGTGAGAGAAATTTTGAAAATTTTACGGCGAGTTTTTAGGGCGAGAGATTTTTCGGAATCGGGCGCTTTTTTCAGTGAATGATATAGGACTATGCCGAAGACGATTGTCCATACAATGAGGAGCAACGCCCACCAAGCATCGACGTCTTTAGCGAATTCTTTGAAGATGGTTATTTCGGAGATGTAATCTGGGATGGTGGAGAAAGTCACGCCCGGAATCCAAAAGCCCTGTTGGACTGTAGCAGTCTGAGTGAGGAAAGCCGGAATCCATGGAACAAATAAGGCGATGGCGAGCAAATAGGTCCAGATAAAAGGCGGTTTAAAAATATTAATTTTCTTTACTGCTGTAATATACACAACGTGGGCAAGCCAGGCAAGAGCGGTGAAATAATGCGTCCACATGCCGAGCGCAAGCAAAATTGCATATAATATATAGTAGCGTTTTTTCTGGGTCTCGAGCGCAAGGTCTAGAGCATAAGTCGCGCCGATGACGATGGCAAAAATCAGAGTATACATCCGCATTTCTTGGCCATAGCGAATCAAAAACGGCGAAAGGCTAAGCAGGGCGGTGGCAATAGTGGCAACCTTCAGACCGAACCAACGCCGCAAAAGATGAAAAGCTAAAATGATAGAAACGGCGCCAAAAAAGACGGACATAAACCGCATGGCAAAATCCGTCGTACCAAAAATACCCGACCAAATTTTCAGAAGAAAATAGAAAAGCGGCGGGTGTACGTCCTGGGCGGTCTCGGACCAAATCTGGCCGAAATCACCACGCACAAGATAGGCAGAATATGATTCATCAAACCAAATCGAGCTACGCATATTAATACAGCAAAGCACTACAAAAAGACAGGCAAAAAGTAGCGGGGTAAAAGTGCATTTTAAAATGGTTTTTGTACGTAGCTTCATAATATTAATGGTCTAGGTGTAGACTTGAACTGATAGCTCATTGGAACGCTATAGTTCAAGCCGATTCTTAAATTACATGTCAATGGTCTGGGTGATCAGACTTGAACTGACGACCTCAGCGTCCCGAACGCTGCGCGCTACCAACTGCGCCACACCCAGACATACTATTATTTTAGCATTTCTACCCCTAAAAGTAAAGCGCCGCTTAATAAAAGCGGCGCTTTCGGAGTTAGATATGAACTCCACGATACTCATCCTTCTTCGGGTCTTCGCCAAAAACATAATCTTTGCCGGGTAGAATCGCATTGAGAGCGATGCCTACAATGGATGCAAGCGCAAGCGCTGTGATGGTTAAAGTACTTTCTCCAATTGGGATAGATAGCCCATTAGAGCCAAGCCCTATCACGAGAATAATTGCAGCTACGATAAGATTCCTGGATTCCTTGAAATTGACTTGGTTCTCGACAATGTTGCGTACACCAATGGCCGAAATCATTCCATAGAGAATGAAGCTAATGCCGCCCACAATGGCGGTCGGCATGGTGCCAAAAATCGCTGAAAGTTTCGGGATAAAACTTAAAATAATTGCAAACATTGCAGCGATGCGGATGACGAATGGATCATAGACCTTCGACAATTCCAAAACCCCAGTATTCTCACCGTAAGTGGTATTGGCGGGGCCGCCCATGAGTCCGGCAAATGAAGTCGCCAGGCCGTCTCCGATGAGAGTCCTAAAAAGCCCCGGGTCTTCAATAAAATTCTTGCCGGCCGTAGCGGAAAGCGCACTGATGTCGCCAACGTGTTCCATCATTGCTGCAATAGCATTCGGCGCCATCGCAAGAATAGCAGAAAGATTAAATTTCGCAAGCCGAAATTCCGGAATACCGACCATCGCAGCATTAGCTACAGCCGCAGTGTCTATGATGGCCGAGCCATCGGCATTAGTCATGCCCATTGCTTGCATAATAACCGCAGCAATGTAGGCAACGATTACGCCCATGAGGATTGGAATGATTTTAAACATTCCCTTCCCCCAAATGTTGAAGATGACAACGGTGCCTAATGCAATCAAAGCGAGCGGCCAGTTGGTCGCAGCGTTACTGACCGCCGAGCCAGCCAGCCCAAGACCGATACAGATAATAATCGGACCGGTCACTACCGGCGGCAAAAAACGCATCACACGTTTTACACCAACGGCCTTAATCAGTAAGGCTAGTACCAAATACATTGCGCCTGCCACGACTACCCCACCACAAGCGTAGGGCAATTTTTCGCCATAAGTCATTCCCTCAAATTCCGGGAGTTCTGCAATTGTAGCAAAACCGCCAAGGAAGGCAAAACTACTGCCAAGGAATGCCGGCACTTTCATCTTCGTACAAATGTGAAAGAAAATCGTACCGAAACCGGCGCAAAAAAGTGTCGTCTGGACTGAAAGCCCTTCGCCATGGAAGTATCCATTGACTAATATCGGCACGAGAATGGTGGCACCGAACATCGCAAAAAGATGTTGTAGACCCAAAATCAATACTTTTGGCAGACCAAGCTTACGTGCATCATAAATTGATTCGTGTTCCTTCATATCCATACCTCCTTTTTAAAGAACACTAGGGCATTTCAGCCCACCAACAAGTTACAAAATACTCTATCTGATGTATTCTAACATACTAACCAGATTTTGGCAAATGTAGCTAGAGCGTGGAGTTCTCGAATTTTTTACGGACGAAACCCCATTTTTCGTCTATGTAGTTGAAGAACTTTAGTACGAACGGAGTAATGAGACCAATGACGACCGGGATGAGAATGACGAGATATGACGGATTGTCGGACAACTCAAAGAGCCAGTGTAGAACTGTGCCGCAGAAAACCAATCCGAAAAGACAGCCGAGCCAGACCAAACGACGATAGAGATTGAACGGGCGACAAACTGTATAAAGATAAATCATACCGACGATGGCGAAAGCGAGAGTGCAGGCGGTAAAAATCTGATCATCCGGAACTCCGAAAATCCGGCAAGCAAGATACGATAAGAGCACAATTACAACATTGGTCAAACCACCCGGGATGGCTTTCTTCAAAATGTTGGTGATGAAACGGCCTTTGATCAAATCCGTATTCGGCATCTGCGAGAGGAAGAAGGACGGGACGCCGATGACCCACATAGTGACCATGGAAACTTGGGCGGGGAGGAGAGGGTAGCGGAAACCAAGGCAGATAGCAAAAACGGCGGCGGTGAAAGAGAAGATATTTTTCACGATGAAGAGCGAGCCGGAGCGCTCGAGGTTATTAACGACTCTTCTTCCCTCTTTGACGACATCTGGCATTTTGGAAAAGTCAGATTCTAGGAGGACAAGCTGGGCGGCAGAAACTGCGGCATCTGAACCGGAGGCCATAGCAATCGAACAATCGGCGTCCTTCAAAGCCAAAACGTCATTTACGCCATCGCCGGTCATGGCGACGGTATGGCCTTGGTTCTGAAGGGCTTTAATTAACTTCCGTTTCTGTTCTGGGAGAACACGGCCGAAAATCGTATATTCCTCTACGGCTTTTTCGTAATCTTCGTCCGTCACGAGATTCCGAGCGTCGATGTATTTCCCGGCATTCTCAATGTTGGCTTGGCGAGCGACTTCGGAGACAGTCAGCGGATTATCGCCAGAAATGACCTTGATCTTCACACCTTGCTCAGCGAAATAGCGGAAAGTCTCGGGCACATTCTCGCGCACGGGATTCATTAAGGTAATAATGGCGAGTGGCTCGGCAGATTTGGTCAAAGCTTTGCCGTCTAATTTTCCGGCGTATTCGGCAAAAATCAAAACCCTAAAGCCTTTTTTAGTGTATTTCTCAAGTTCCTTGTGATATTTGTCGTAATCATCGCGAAGAATAAATTCTGGTGCACCCAAAACGAAACTTTTGCCATCAATCTTAGCGGCGCTGTATTTAAATTCGGAGGAAAAACCAAAAATCTGATCGGCCTTCTTTTTTGATTTTTGGAAGTGTTTTTTCATCGCTTCCATAGTGGTAGTATCGGCGGAAAGCGAGCTAATCAAACAAGAAATCTCTGGCGCAACATTCTTTTCCTCTTTCAAATAAATAACGTCTGTGACCGACATGTCGGGACTAGTCACGGTGCCGGTTTTATCGACGCAAAGCACATCGACTCGCGCAAGAGTCTCGATGCATTTCATTTCATGGACTAGGACTTTATTCCTCGCTAGACGCATCGCCGAAATCGCCAAAGCGACGGAAGCGAGAAGGAATAGTCCTTCTGGAATCATACCAATAACCGCGGCGGCAGCGCCCTGAACGGACGGCAAAAGCTCCTGGTGATTTAGGAAAAATTGACGAGAGAAAAGCAAAAGTCCAATCGGGATGATGGCGATGCCAGCAATTTTGACAAGTTTATTTAAGCCATTGATAATTTCGGATTGCTCACCAGTTTTGATGGCTTTGGCCTGGAGCGTGAGTTTTGAGGCGTAAGACTCGGCGCCAACTTGAGTAAGTTTCGCCGCACATTCGCCCGAAACGATGAAAGAGCCCGAAAGAAGCTCACCGCCTTTTTTCTTCTGTACTTCGTCGGCCTCGCCGGTTAAAAGTGATTCGTTAACTGAGACGACGCCATCTATGACTTCTGCGTCGGCCGGAATTTCATTGCCAGCACGGAAAATTACGACATCGTCTATAACGAGCTCATGGACGGGAACTTTCTGCTCTTTCCCGTCGCGAATGACGGAGGCATCACGGGCGGAGGTAATGGTTAATTTTTCCAAAACCTTTTTCGAGCGAAGCTCTTGGATGATTCCGATTAAGGTATTCGCAACAATAACCGGAATAAACGTCAAACTACGAAAAGCACCAACGGAAAATAAAATAACCGCAAGCACTGCGAAAACGGCATTAAAGTACGTAAAAGTATTATCGCGAATAATTTGCCCGGTAGACTTAAAAGGCGCTTTGACGGAAACATTATTCTGTCCAGCCTTTATTCTCTCGGAAACTTCTTCGGACGAGAGCCCTTGAAAATCGGAAACTGACATATATATATTATATCATAGCTAGTTCGTAGTGGGGGTAGGTTCTACTGGAGTAGTAGCCTCACCGGACTCTGCCGGACGAGTGCCACCCTGGAACCCAGACTCGCCCTCAGCCGGCTTGACAGCCGAGCCGTCTTCTGGCTGCATAGCGGTACTGTCGTTCGGCTGGACAGTAGAATTATTACCCGAGACTTCTGGAGATCCTGGGTCTATGACAGTTACACCTTTGGTGTCTTTGATACCATTGCCAGTGACATCGTAATGATGACCATCGGCGATTTTGATACCGGTGACATTCAGAATACCAGTGCCACCATCGATGGTCAAATCACCCTCAGAAAAGATAGAATCAAAAGTCGCTGGGTCTGCCACGGCAAGAGTGCTCTCGGTGCCGTCATCAAGGAAGATAATGAGCGGATTGGTAGAGAAATTGGATAGAGCGGAGGCATCAGTAGCAGTGATAGAAATATTATGAAGATATAAGGTGACCTCGCCATCGGCATTGACCTTTACTGGAAAATTGGTAGTGCCAGATAGAATGTAATATCCCGGCTCGGTAATCTGGATTTCGCTAGTGTAAGTGGAGAGGTCGATTTCTTGGGCGGTCTCACGCGGGTCTTTATATTGGGTAGTTGAGCTGCTGCTTTGCTGGCTGTTGCTGCTATTATTGCCGGAAGGCTGATTCAATACGGCGATAAGTACACCCACTGCTACTACGAGGACAGGGATGAGAATAATAATAAGCAAAACTAATTTGTTTAAACCTTGCTGGGGGCCGGGCTGGGGAGCGGACTGCATAGTAGCTGGGTTGGGGATATTACTGGCTTCACGCGCGGCCGACATCTGTTCTTTAATACGATTATATTCGTTGGCCTTTTCACGACTGGGAGCGGCCATAGGATTCAATGGGCGCTGAGGAGGAATCGGGCGCGGAGTCTCCGCCGTAAAAGTCTCACGAGGAGTAGCAGGAGGGACCGGGTTTTCGGGGGCGACGGGACTTGTGGCAGTAGGGCTCGGAGCAACGGGAGTCGCGGCCGCCGGATTCGGGGCGACCGGATTTTCTGAGACAGGACTTGGAGCGACCGGGCTAGCCGGAGCAGCAAAAGAGTTCCCACTCATAGTCGGGCGACCTTCAGAAGGAGCCGCCGAACCAAAACTATCTTTAATAATATTGTCTGCGATGCTATTAAGTTCTTTATCCATAAGCTTATTATAGCAAGGACGGTAGATTTTGTAAATCTTTCAACGAATGGATATTTTTAAAACGCTCTACGTGAAGATGTTGCCCGCCGGGCTGTTTAGATAAAGCTCTTAATTCATCTAGTGTGACTTCCAAAACTTCGATTTCCTCGCCGCCTTGGTCTAAAGATTGAGTAGTTTGGGACTCAAAATCTTCGGCGACGAACGTATAAATGATGCCGTCAATTTTAGAATCGCGTTGCTCGGCCGAGATGAGTTTCCAGGATTTGAAAGTGAGGCCGGTCTCCTCTTTCAATTCTCTTTTGGCGGCCTCTAGCTCGGTTTCTTCCTCATGGTCATGGCGACCGCCGGGAAAACTGTAAAACCAATCTGTGTCTGGCTGGCGTTGGCGCTCGATAACGAGCTTGTCGCCTTTAATCGGGAAAATCACTACGGTATCTTCGCGTTTAATCATCTCAAAATTTTCGATACGGCCGTCGAACATTTTTTGTGGCCATTCATAGACTTGGAAAATTTTTCCCTCATAAACCTTTTTGGCATTTTCAGGAATTAGTCTAGCATTTTTCGGAATGTAAATCCTCATAATTTCTCCTTAATTTTATGTAGATAATATGTTTTAGTAATCGGCATTTCAAAGCCGCCGATGAGCTCGATGACGTAGCCGCCGAAACCTTTTTTAAACTCGTACATGCCGTAGCTTGGGTCGTTTTTGTCGAATTTTCCGGAAATACCATAGAAATTATAGCGAGAAAATCCATGTTTTTTGGCATAATTAATGATTTCCCACTGAATAAGATATTGGGCGTCCAAAAACAAATATTTTTCGGCATTGCCGGCGATAAGGTAAACAATTTCTCTTTCTCCGGAGAGGATAAACATCCCACAAGAAAGTTGGATAACATCACCTTCGGTCTTTTGGAGCGCCGCAGCCTTTTCAAGTTTTTTCGTCAGACCCGCAATGGTGGCCTTCGCGTCTTTGATACGGCCCTGATTTTTTTCGGGGTCTTTTTCTAGAGCTTTGAGGGATTTTTCCTGGATAGATTTTTGGCTGTTTAAGATTTTTTGATAATCTTTCAAATTCAACTCGGCCATGAGGAATTTGATATCTTTGCCGAAAAGATCGTAAAAATCTTCGTAGTATGCTAGCGGCTTATTCTCATGTTCGAAACCTTTGCGCTGGGCGGTCTGGCTGCACATTTCGTAAAAATCTTTTAGCTCGCTTCTTTTTAGCTCACGGACTTTGATGCCGGATTTTAAAGTTTTGTTAATAATATTCCGCGTGTTTTGGCGGAAAGATTTTTTTAATTCCTCTACCGGACGGTCTAAATCTAGGGCGAAAAGCCACTTAATCTGATCCGGATGAGGATCGATTTTGATACCGAGTTTCTTAAGGTTATTAATGGCAGATTGATGGTCGAACCCGTCTTTAATGATTTTACCATCAATGTCGCGCGCTCGATATTCATAATAAGGATCAAAACGATAAATGTAGCCATTATGTTTTTTAATGTAGGACTTCAGGTTTTTAAAAAAGAATTTCAGAATTTCTGGGTCTTCATAATCAATTAACGGGCCGCGCGGAGAGTAGAAAACTTTTTTCTTCAAAGCGGCAGGCTTGCTCACCATCATGACGGCGGCGATTAATTTGTTGCGCCTCTTCAAACCAACATAATGTTTCTCCCAGCCTTTTTTGACGCGGTAATTAGCAATTTCCGGAGTCTGAAAAAAAGAAAACTGCGGATGAGTCCTTGCGAAAGCATTAAAATCTGATTCTGATAATTCAGTGAATTCCATTACTATTATTATACCATATTAATGGTGGGAATTGATGGCGATGATAGCAAAAGCGCTAATCAAAGCAACCATAAGAAGTACGACTGCAATAATGCTACCAAGCTTGCGGCCAGCGGCTTTATTTTTAGTCAAATGCTCCTCCACCGCGGCGCGATCTAGAGCAAGCAGACGTTTGAGCTCGGCTTCTGATGGTATTTGATTCGGTTTCTGTTCCATTAGCTATATTATACACCTTTTGTGATAAATGTGATATAATATATTAAGTCGGGGCTTGGCGCAGTTGGTAGCGCGCTGCTTTTGGGAAGCAGAGGTCAGCAGTTCAAGTCTGCTAGCCCCGACCAATTTATTGGCTCCAGTGGGCCATTTTT
>CAYRGP010000006.1:0-11897 GCA_964423995.1 uncultured Candidatus Saccharibacteria bacterium | reverse complement strand
ATTTTTATTTCGCATATTCCACCGCGCGGGTCTCGCGGATGACATTGACCTTAATGGTGCCAGGATAAGACATCGTGGCCTCAATTTTATTAGCAATATCACGAGCGAGTTTCAGAGCGGTAAGATCATCAATCTGCTTTGGCTCGACGATGACACGAATTTCACGACCAGCAGAGATAGCATAAGCCTTGTCGATACCCGGGAAAGAAGTCGCAATATTCTCAAGGTCGCGCATACGCTCGGCAAAATTCTCCGCGCTGATATTGCGCGCGCCCGGACGAGCGGCAGAGATAGCATCGCAGATTTTCACGATGACGGCCTCCGGAGTGGTAGCCTCAATATCGTCGTGGTGAGCAGCGATAGCGTGAACAACTTCATCCGGCATACCGTATTTTTTCGCGAGCTCAGCACCGATATCGGCATGCTTGCCCTCAATTTTATGTGTAACGGCCTTGCCCATGTCGTGCATCAAAGTCGCGGTCTTCGCGATTCTTTTATCAGCGCCAATTTCCTCGGCAATCATACCGGCCATGTGGGCCATCTCGATAGAATGGAGCAAAACATTCTGACCATAAGAAGTCCGGAATTTCAGCTCGCCGATAAGATGGACGAGCTCGCGCGGGATGCCAGCTAAACCGACTTCACGGACGGCGTCCTCGCCAGCGCGGACGACTTCTTTTTCAATTTCCTTCTCGGCTTTCGTGACGGCATCTTCAATACTCGCAGGGTTAATACGGCCATCTTTCATCAAACGCTCTAAAGCGTATCGCGCAACTTGGCGACGAATCGGGTCAAAGGACGAAAGGACAACCATACCAGGAGTATCATCAACCATAATATCCACGCCGGTGGCACGCTGAAGGGCCTGGATATTCCGACCTTCTTTCCCGATAATGCGGCCCTTAATATCATCGTCTGGAAGTTTCAAGGCAGTAACAGTACGGTCCGCTGTAACCTCCGAAGACATGCGCTCCATCGCAGTCAAGAGGAGGGCCTGAGCGGTCTCATCGATGTCGTGCTTAATTTCCTTCTGCTCTTTTGCGACGAGACCTAAAAGATCCTGTTTAATATCATTTTCGGTCATTTTCATGAGCTTTTCTTTCGCCTCGGTCTTCGAGAGACCGGCGATTTTCTCGAGCTTTTCGTGTTGTTTGGTGCGGATATCTTTAATCTCGTTTTTGAGACCTTCGATTTCCTTTTCTTCTTTGTTCAGCTTTTCCTGTTTCTTCTCGAGCTGGTCGAGCTTGGTGTCTAAAGTGGTCTCACGCTCAGCGAGACGGGACTCAGTAGCCTTCCACTCGCGACGGCGATCACTCTCTTCCTTGGCTATTTGTTCCTGAGTTTCGGTGGCCTGCTTTTTCGCCTCTAGGACGATATCGCCAGCCTCATGCTTAGCCTTTCTGATGAGATCATCGGCTTTGTTTTTGCCGCCACTTTCATTCTTTTTGTTGTATGCAAAAATCGAACCGGCGCCTACGCCTAGTCCTACTACTGCGGCTACAATTATTCCAATTATTTCCATAATGTGCCTTTCTTGCCCCTGTTTTCCTGACAGGAGCGGGTTAACTAATAATTATCAAATTTTAAAACTCTTTGAATCAAGTTCTGCTTATATTTTAGCATAAAATGCCGGTTTTTGGAAGAAAAATCTTAGTTCTGACTGGACAGCTTCTATTCGTAATGTTCGACGTTGCCAGGGATAGTAAGCATATTTTTAATTAGCTCTACGGCGGTGGCCTCAAGGCCTCTTTCGGCATCATTGTCAGAGAAGACGAAATTCGGATCGCGGCGGTAATAATAACTATATTCGCCATAAGTATAAACATTTGTGCCGAAGGAAATACCGTTTTCGTCGGTACTACCATCGGTGGTTTTCACGCGCATGAGACAGCCCATGCCAGTTGGGTTTCTATCGATATCGGCGAAAGCCGGGAAGTAAGTCAAGCTTTTCTCGTGGCCAGCGAAACAAATTTCTGGGCGGTATTTTTCATCGAGCGTAAAGCTGAGGTCTGTCAGGCGCGGGTCTAATTTGATTTTGATGCCCCATTCTGGGAGATAAAGATTGTCGCTCACTGCGGCATAATCTGGGACGTCCGCAACGGTGCGAATAGTCTTGTCGGTGTCCTCGCTAACTTTATTAATAATAGCGGTCATATTGTTGAGATTTTTGGTGGCAGTATCTAGCTCGTCGCGAGTGTTGGAAGCGTCAACAAGACCGTAGACTCCGAGGCCAATACCGATAATCGCAAGTGCGCCGAGAATAATGGATAGAATCATGAAACGCTTAGTCATTTGCTCAGGAGTGAGCTCCTTTTTGGCGCTCATGGTACTCGGCTGGGGCTGTTCTGGCTTTGGGATGGGCTTTAGACCATCGAACTGATTCGGCGTGATAATAGGAGACTGGAGACCGACACCATGCGGGTCTAGCGGATTATTCGGATCAATCGTATGCTCTGGCGTTCCGGCCGGGTTATTTGGTTGATTGTTGGGATTAATTGATTTTGGGTCCATTGATGCTCCTATATTCGTTGTATTTATTATATCACATTATTTTTTAGGTTTGGTAATATTCGCTGGTTTACCATAATCGGGAAGGATAATTTGGTGTTTTTCGCCATGTTGGTCATAAAGCGGGATGTCTAGCTCGGAGGCGAGAGTGTTAACAATCGTAGCACCGATGCGAAGGCCAGTGAAACTACCGGGGCCAGCATAGAAAGTAATCTCCTCGAGGTCTTGCCAAGTCTTGTTATTCTCTGCTAGCCGGTCTCTAATGTAGCCGAGTAGGTTCTCGGCAAGCTCTTTGCCGGCTGGCCACTCGTAGGTCTGGTCGTCCAATTTTAGGATGCAGAGATTTTGGTCGGAAGTGTCGAGGTAAAGTTTCATGGTTGACGCTCCCGAGATTCTAAGACTTTGAGAATTTCTGGAGGTAAATTTTCGATTTCGATTTCGCGCGTGCCATCGTCTCGGATTTTGATGGAGATTTTAGGATGAGACGGAGGTAGGACATCATTGACGGTATTTCCCCATTCAATAATAGTAATGGTATTTTCATCGCTCATGGATTCTGCCAAATCTTCGGCCATAAGACCGGGCTCTTCAAGGCGATAGAAATCGTAGTGTACCACTTCGATGTTGTCATTCTTGTAGCGTTTGGAAATGGTATAACTCGGAGAGGTGACTTCATCGGAGATTTTAAGACCTCTTACGACACCTTTGGTGAGCGTGGTTTTGCCGGCGCCAACGTCGCCAATGAGCTCAACAACAATCGGGGGATTTAAATTTTCCCCGATTTTTTCACCAATTTCTTCTAGCTCTTCCGCAGTTCTTACAATCATTATTTCTTGATATGCTTGCGCTTTTCAGAATGTTTGTGGTTATTGTTGCGGTTAAGTTTGGCAATACGTACTTTTTTGGCCATAAAATCCTTTCCTTTGTTTCATGCTATGTTCTGGTACAACAGGTGGGTAAAACTTTACACCAATCTGATGTATCTGCAACTGATTATATGATGAAAACAGATGTTTATCAAGTGGCGGAAGCCGACGAATTACGCAACGAAGTAGAACGTTGGGCTAAAATCTTATCTGTTGAGTATCAAAATTACAAAAATCTTAATAAGCAATAGTTATTACACCATTATAAAGATAAATAAATTTCAATCGCGCGTTCACAACGCGTCTTTTTTAATATAATTTTTAAGTTTTTCAAAATCAACGTTTTACAATTTTATTATGAATATAGATAATCTAAAACCATTCAAGAAAGGCTACGATGAACGTCGGCAAATCGGTAGAAAAGTAGGTTCTAAAAATATTTCTACGATTGTTAATGAATTGTTGACTAAAGATTTAGATGATTTTTCTTCAGAAAAAATTAAAAAATTGATTATAAAATATGATTCTAGGACAGTTCGTGATGCAATTTTAATCAAAACTATTGAACAATCGTTAAAAGGCGATTTAAAATCAAGTCAATGGCTTTTTAGCTATTTAGACTTAGATGAAGCGAATCGAACACCACAAAGCTTCTTTAGCCAAAAAGAATTGAAAATCAAAATTATAGAACCGACTGTTAAAACTAATCTGCTGTGAATCTACTGTAAACGACTTGGCTATTATTGATTTTCTTTATTGTATAAATCTAATGTGCAGTCGTCGTAATCATATTCTTCATGACCATAAATTGTATCTTTAATGACGACATCTTTATTTCTCCTAATATATTCTTCGATGTCTTCTTCTTCGCTAAACTGTCTAGTTTCACCGTAATCGCATTTCTGTCGTTTTTCTTGGACTTTATAGCCAAGCTTTAGTAAATCACTTTCTACGTCGAAAAGGTCTTTTTTTCCATGTAGATGGTAATCGCCTTTGTAATTGACTTTACGTCTAAAAATATGCGGTTCAGAATCTCTTAAATCTTCAATGTCAAAATACCACATTTGTCCATTTTTATCAGTCACAAAAGCTGAACGATAATTATAACCTTTATTGTATTTTACGATTGTATAGCCAAGCTTTTTAATTGCGTCTTTAAAAGTTATAGTCTTCATAGTTATCCTTTCGTAATGTAAATGTTGTTTGATTTTACTAGAGTTTGACGGCTTAACTTTTCTTTTCGGGATATAGGGTTTAATATCTTTGGGCTTTGAGATATCTCCTGCAGTCTCTGGTGAACTCTGGCAGGGTCTTTTTTATACGATTACTGTGTTCTTAATCCAAAGTTGCTTATAATCTTTCAATACGGTTTCTAAATCTTTTGACTTTTTAATCATTAAATCTAGTCGCTTTGCTTCATCTGGTTCATCGAATTTGTCTAAAACTTTAAAAGCATACTTAATTTGATTGTTTTCACTAAAACTGTACTTAAGAATTGTTACATTTTCTACAAACATTTTACTTTCGTGATTCATACGCATTTCTCAATTCTTTAATTAGTTCTTCGTCTTTGACTTCAGGAATTCCTTCAATATCTTCATAAAACCTGTTTTTTTCTTTGGCAAAAAGATATCTGCGTTTATTGTGAACTATTTCTATACCGAATGTTCTACCTAAGTCAGTTCTCATTTCAACATAATGCGTCATATTTAGCTCCTTTAATTATCATTATAATCAAAATTGCGTTTACTAATAGGCCTTATCGATTAATGATGTAATCTTCTAACGTGCTGTTTGTACAAATCTTCAGATTCATTCATTCTGATAAAAAGATTATCGAAATAGCGACATCAATAGGACGGCTAGCAGTCCTGCGGCGATATAGCAGGCAATTCCAATGGCAATTTTCTTTGGTAATTTCTTTTTGGCTTCTAATCTTTCACGGTAATAATTTTCTTGTTCTAATTGACTTAACTTGGAAACCGCTTCTTCTTCGGCTTTTTTCTAGAATCGTTCATTTCGCCTATTTTTTTAACCAGTCTATCGGTTGTACTACCATATTTTGCAATTCGTTCGGCTTTCAAGCCTTTGCGTTGTTCTTTTGCAAGTTTCGCCTGTTGATAAGCAACATTGGCGTTGATATTGTTTGCCTTTTCTTGTAATCGAACTTGTTTTTCTGTTAATTTTCTAATACGCCTGGTTTCCCATTTTGTTTTATTGATATCCCACCCGGCCATAAATGATTCTGCCATATTTTATATGTCCTTTCCTTTAATTGTTGTTATAGCCAAAATTGTCATTTCTAGTAAGGAACACTTCTTTCCAAAAACTTTCTCGGCCTATGATAAATTCGTCTGGCGTAATATTCTTGTAAATCTCCAAGATGCAATAGCGAAAATTTTTCTTTACATAGTCAAAACCGTTTTCATTAACTAACTTCACAAGTTTTACGTTTCCACCATGTCCATTTTCTACATAATGTTTCCAGCGTCCAAGCATCATTTCTTTACCGTAAGCTGAACCAACATAACGTTTGTTAGTTAAGGTATCAGTAATCAAATAAACGCCTTTTTGGTTTTGTAAAGCTGTCTGCCATGCTTTACTGTTAAGAGCTTGCTTCAGTTCTTCAAAATTTAAGTTCACGTTTTCATAGCCTGGAAAATTGGCAAAACGATTAAAGTTTTCGGGTAGCATTTCAAAAATATATAAATCATCGATAAGGCCTTCGGCTTTTCTTACTGGATTTTGTCCAGTCTTATGATATCTTACAGTCAGTCGACCATAGAAATCATCATATTCTTTTAAAGTTTTGTGACCATAAACTGCAAAGCCTGCTTTTTCAGAATTAATGTCATCTTTTTCTGACGTAATCTCGGAAATATCAAATAAAAGCCATTCGTCTTCGTTAATTGGGAATAGGCCGATTACGATATCGCCCACATTGAAATATTGTCGTTTATCGGATTTGTACAGGTTTTTCAAAATAATCTCTTCATGGTCTCTTTGATAAGCTTTTATTGGGTCATTATAAGGCGCATCGGCTTCTTGACTACTACTTGGTAAATTGAAGCGAATTTTTACATTTTCTAAACTCTTAAGTTTAAGTAGATCGTTTAGTTTAATTCCCATAAGTCTCCTTGGTTTAGTTACTATTGGTCCTTAAACAAAACTAGCGACCAAGAACTAGTCGCTTAAACTTTAACAAACCTAACCATAGTGATTAGAATCTGCGTTCTTGGTCGCATAATTCCCACTATGATTGGAAGCATCAAAGCATCTTCCATTGGGTAGATTTGTCAAAGTTTAAGCTACCTATATTATACTTGAAAATAGCAAAAAAATCAATTCATGAGGGAATGGAAAAGTATGTATTTACAAAGGTTTTGCTATTTGCTAAAATGGTAGCCAGTTAACCTAAAATTGACGAAAATTACTAACTGATTAAACCTATTGTTAAAAAGCAAAGGAGCTAAACAATATATTAAGCTTAGGCTTAATACTATTTGTTGGCTCCTTTTTTAATTGGTTAGTGTTTTCTAAGGAAAGGAGGAAATTGGAAGACGAGAAGAACGCCAAGCTAAAATCTGACGCATATGATTTTGCGGTGTTTCTTTTTGGTCTTTACAACAAGCAAAAACAGAAGCCACGCGACAATAAAGAAACGAAACCTTGTAACGACGAACCGTTTTAATCAAGGGTTATCGAATTTAACATAAAATAATAAGATTAAAAGGGGCAAAAAGTATTTACTTTTGTCAAGAAATTATTAATGAAAGGAATAAAAATGGTACAATACCAAGCAATTACAACGTGTAGAGTTTCATCAGACGAACAGCTTAAAAATCACAGCCTTGAAACGCAAGCACGAAAAGTTATAGCAAAAGCCAAAGAACTTGGCGTTACAATTCCAAAAGATGGCCAATGGTCATTAAGTGTTTCAAGTAAACGCGGAAATAACTATAACCGAAAAGATTTACGTGAAATGTTAGACTATTGCAAAAAGCATAAACTTGTTAAATATTTAATCGTATCCGAACCAGACCGTTTTATGAGGTCAATAACAGAAGCAGGCTATTGGATTACTGTGTTTAGGGAAAACGGCGTGAAAGTTGTTTTTTCAGATGATGAAGGTGATGGTGGCAATGACACAAAAGCTACAATAATGAAAATGCTAAAATTTGCAACTGCTGAAGGTAGTAATGAAGAACGTCAACGGAAAGCAATATCTGGTGGCGAAACTGCAATTTTGCAAGGAAGATATCCTTATGCGCCGAAGTTAGGTTACCATAAGGGAAAAAATGTTGGTATCCATGAATTGGCGCCTGAAATCGGCGAACTTATGCGAAATTTACTTACGCGTATTGCTAATGGAACACTAGGCCTATCCGAATCTTTGAAAGAATTTAATGAATCACATTTTGTAAAGTCAGGTAAACATTGTCCTTACCGTTTAGACCATTGGCGAAAAATAGTATCAGACCCTTATTATGCTGGGGTAGTAGAAATTCATAAGCAAGTAAATGCTAGAAATGAACATGGCCTTCATGAAAAACTAATTACGATGGAACAACATTATAAAATCCTAGATATAGTTTGCAATAAGGCAAAGGCGCATGCTGGTCCTAGAAAAAACGGCAATCCTGATTTTCCATTAAATGCTATAACTTTATGTGAAAGATGTTCGTCTGAAGAAATGAAATTTGGTAGAACTGGCAGAAAAAATCGTGGAAAGTTCGTGGGATACAAGAACAAAAATGGACATTCTGAAAAAATATACGAACATTACAAATGCCGTAAATGTGGCAGGCTTGTAACGAAAGAAAAAATGCATCGTAATTTTTTAGAATTTTTAGAAAAACTGACTTTTACTAAAGGTGGTTGTAACGCATTACAGGCACAGCTTCACAAGATTTGGAAAACACAAAAAGACGATGTCGAAAAATCTATAAGTTCATTAGAACGGTCTTTAACGGAAACTGAAAAATTTAAAGAAAAGTTATTGGACAAATTCGTGCGGTCAACTAATGATGTCGTAACAAGAGAGTTAGGAAGTCAACTAGAACAAAAATCAAACGAAATAGCGGATTTACAACAAAAAATCAGCGCAAAAAGGGCTGATTACGAATGGGATTACTATGATTTTGTTGATTTTGCCATAGATTTTGCCAATAATTTGGCGAAAAAATTCCTAGAACTTTCGCCAGCTGATGTAAAAAGGTGTAAACTATTACTATTTCCTGACGGTTTTTTAGTCGACGATGATTTTAAAGTTTACACCACTAAAATTAGTCCACTTTATAGGTTACAGGAGACAAAAAACGACCCAAAAGGGTCAAAAAATGTTAATCTGGTACGCCCGATAGGAGTCGAACCTACGACACCCAGCTCCGGAAGCTGGTGCTCTATCCACTGAGCTACGGGCGCATATAATTATATGGTGATATTATACCTTAAAATCGCGAAAATGTCGACTGGGGATTACTTATTCAGCTTTAATGTACTCGAAATCGATATTTAATGTAGGAGAGGATTGAGCCAATGCGCTCTTCAATTTTTGATTCGTCGAAATTATCTGCTTGGCCCCACCATTTGATTTCGGCAACGATGTAGTTTTCAATGTCATAATAAAATTTTTCGTCTAGCCATTTGGCGGCGTTACCATATTTTTTGCGGACGTAGTCTGAAATGAATGGCACAAGCATTACTAAAATCTCTTCAAAGGGCCAATAATTTCTCTGCCTAATTGCCGCTTTGTAATAAAGTCTATGCTTATTTATGAATTGGAAAGTGCGGACTAAGGCGATGATAAGCATTACATTTTTGGCGAAAATATCAGATAGCTCAGCATTGATTTTTTGATGTCGGGATTCTACAACGTCTAGGAGACTGCCGTAATGGCGGTAGAAAGTCGGGGTGGAAATTCTGGCAGTCCGGCAGAGTGTCACGATAGGAAGGCGCTCGAAAAGTTGATGCTCAGTGTAAAAATAAAAAAGTGAGCGCTCTGTGGCCTCTCTAGTTTTAATACAACGTTTGTCGTTTTCGTTCAATATTGTTGTTTTTCTCACAAATATTTATTATATACCTTTTTACCTATCTGTCAATAGCTGGCTATGGTGATTTCTAGCGTATTTTCACTTAAAATTCGAGACAATTTATGGTATAATAATTTTGATACTTGGAGGTTGGGTACTCCCACCCAAAGTAATTGCACTTTAAAGGAGGTAAGAATTATGCATGATGGCAAAATCTGGATTGTCGGTTGGAGCGGCAATCAACACGAAATGACTCCCGATGAGCTCCTCAAGCGCATCAGAATGGACAGTAAGTCGAATTGGAACTGGATTGCTCCGGCTACTGAAATCGTCAAGACGATTTCAGACCCTGAGTTCCCGGAGCCGATTGCGAACGAGCTGAAAGGTCTCATCCTAAAATGTTTCGCGGACATTCTCCTGTCTAATCTGAGTGGCAACGAAAAAAGTACGGACCAAATTGCGGTCGCATACTGCTATTATTCCCTACATGGCAAAGCCGAAAAAAGCATTAAGCGTCTCTATCGCAAAAATCTGATTAGCGCAACGGTCGCTCATGCTGGCGCAGTATCGTCTATGATTCATGGAAAAGCATACCGCGCATTCTGTAGGAAATGGGAAAAGGATGCCTTCAAAAATTTCACCAGACGTTTCGGAATCGATTTCATACGTTTCGGACCGCGTATCAAGGCCGACTTTGAGGCATCCCTCAAACGCGCTGAGCTAGCTGGCGAATTCGAGAATGATAAAATCGAGCGCGAGGAACGCCTAAAGGAAATCGTTGAAACCATCAGCGGTACACTTTAAACTCATAGCCCCGACAATTAGTCGGGGCTATTTTCTGAAGACTAGGTAGATTGTTACAATAAAAAGCGCTGGCAAAAGCCAGCGCTTACGGTTAGACTTTGACATCCGAATCAACCAAAACTTCTCCACTATTCTCTTTGAGTAACGGATTGACTATACTAAGGAGGTAATCTGTCACCTGTCCAGGACAACGACCGATTAGTCTCGACGCATCAAGAAGCTCTATTATTTCATCGCGTAAAAGTGGAATTTCATTACAAAGCCCCACTTTCCTTATCATTGTTTCCTTTATTTCATAGCTCGTCAGCCCCTTTTCTTTTACGAGTCGTCCGACTTCCATCGAGATATCACGAATCTTGCCGTGTATAATCTGTCTATCAGCACCCTTTTCTACGGCTTTCATAATCATCGCCTCCGTAGCCATAAACGGGAGTTCGGCATCAAGTCTAGTGTTGATGACTCCACGATTTAATACTAAACCGTCGACCACGTTCATACAAAGAATCAGGATAGCATCCGTAGCACGAAAAGCATCCGGGATGTAAATGCGCCTTCCTGCTGAATCATCCAGAGTTCTTTCCAACATCTGAGTCGCCGCTGTCTCCCAAGCCATGATTGGTAATCCGCCAAGGTATCTTGCAAGAGAACAGATTCTCTCGCTTCGCATCGGATTACGCTTGTAAGCCATCGCCGATGAACCGATTTGCTTCTTTGCGAACGGCTCTTCAAGCTCCTTATCATGTTGCAAAAGACGAATGTCTTGTGCCATCTTGTAAGCTGAAGCTCCAATTGCCGCAAGGGCATTCAGAACACGATAGTCAAAATTCCGAGGGTAAGTTTGACCAGAAACGGGATAGACGTCTGCAAGAGTTGCTTCACGCCAATGACCGTCAAGCTCGTCTGCACTATGATCCCAAATAGACTCTTCACTTGTGAAGTTAAACTGTTTTGCAATTAGGCTGTCCAACTGTTTACACTTCCCTTCATCGCCATCAAATAGCTTCATGAAAGTTTCCGATGATCCAGTCGCTCCCCGGCACCCCAACATCTTTATCTTTTGCACTACAAAATCCAACTCCTCTAAATTCTCCACGAAATTCTGAAGCCATAAGGTAGCACGCTTCCCGACCGTAGTCGGCGTTGCTGGCTGATAGTGCGTATAGCCGAGTGTTGGAATGTCTTTTGTCGCATCTGCAAAATCCGCCAACAGCTTAATTACTCCAAGCAGCTTTCCGCGTACAAGCTCAAACGCATCGCGTATTAAAATGATATCCGTGTTGTCTGTTACGTAGCACGAGGTCGCTCCGAGATGGATAATACCTGCCGCTGATTTTGCCTGCTGGCCAAATGCATAGACATGGGCCATTACATCGTGGCGCACTTCTTTTTCACGCGCATTTGCAATATCATAATTGATGTCGTAGATAAATTTTTCCATCTCCTCGATCTGTTCATTGCTAATCTCAAGACCAAGGCCCTGTTCTGCCTTCGCCAGTGCCACCCAGAGTTTTCGCCAAGTCGAAAACTTGGTATCGTCTGAAAAGAGTTGATTCATCTCCGTGCTAGTATAACGCCCATCGAACGGTGAATGATAAACATTGGTATCCATAAAACACCTCCTAATTTGAAAAGTACAAGCATAACGCCCACAAAAAACTACATCACTAATTATAGAATAAAACTTCCT
>CAYRGP010000005.1:0-27874 GCA_964423995.1 uncultured Candidatus Saccharibacteria bacterium | reverse complement strand
GGCGTGCGAGATTATTCAGCTCACAAGCTGCATCGCCTAGCGATATTTCTTCGCCAAACTTACTCAAATACTTTTGCTGAAATTCTTTCAGTAAGTCGTCTGAGTATTTCTTCACTCGCACTCCTTTCTGGTGTATTAGTTAGTATTACTGTGGGCAGCCGGGATGACCTGTATTGGCCGCCCACACCCCTATATTAACTCCAATTTCAAAGCATAATCGTCTTGAGGCAAGGCGAAGCATCGCAACAAAAACCGCCTAGATTTGGCGGTATTTTAGAAAAAAACAATAAAGCATCTAAAAATCCTTGACAAGTTTCTTCGTTTCCGGAGCAATTTCAAACAAAACGCGGCGTTGTATTCTAGCAATTCTATGGATTACAATAAAATTCTCTTTTACTTCCGCAAAGTCCGACAAACTATTCATAAAAAGGTTCGCCCTTAATACGGTAGTTAGAGGCCTGGTTATGGCACGCCCAGTTTCCGCTTGTATCATCTTTTTTGTTGTCGGATAGCCTAAAAAATCAGTTTTCATGGCCGTTGTAATTATGACTTTTGGGTCGCCAGTTAATTTCTCTATTATAAATTCAGAACCGTCCACCATCAATAAAACCCTGCCTTCCTCATCACACCTAACTGAAGCCTCAACCCAGGCATTTGGATCAAAATATTCAGCCAACAAATACTCCTCTAAATTAGTATATTTAGGCTTAATTTCATCCGATGGTATAACGGTAATGTTACTAGTCATCCTATGCCATATTATACCATCCTTTATAAGGAGCCGCAAAACGCGGCCCCCTTATCTATTTTGCGGTTTTGCGTATTTTGCGGCACAATTGGGGGTTTGAATATCATTTTCTCTCCGAGCTAAAGAAAAATTATATATCAAAAAATTTTAATTTTCGGCAGCCCCTATAATAGAAGTATGGCAGGAAGAAAAAGTAAATATTGCGAAGAGATTTCTATGAAGATCGCCGATTTTATCCGGGAAGGACTAACCATCAAAGATGCTTGCTATGGTGTTGGCATATCAACGGATACTTTTATTAGGTGGCGAAATCGCTACCCGGAATTTAATAAACTTGTCCAGGAAGCTTCTCGGCGAGAGTGGAGCACTGCGGCCGCTGTCGCAAAATACGGCTACAGGGGCTACAGAAGAAAAGAAGCGTATAATTTACCGAAATCACCCGAAAAGCCCCACAAACCGCTTCATATTGCGCCACAGGGGCAATCTTCCAGGGGTGAGCTATGGCCCAATACAGATTTACCTGTGAGATTTACTGTTTCGCCGGTTTATCCTTGTAAGCCATATATCAACGGAAACAATGGTAAAGTCGAGTGGCGGGACAAACAAGGAGTTGTGTGCACCTGCACTTATGAAAAGCATTTAGAAAAGCAACAACGCCGAAAACCAAACCCCTTTATTGGTATTATTATATAGGTTTATTCTTCGCCGGATAATCGGAAATTAAGCTCGTAGTTCTTAATATACTCAATACTGTCCTTATCTAGGCCGTATAATGGACAAATCATATTATCTAGCTTGTTTATTAGATCTCTGGATTTTACGATTTTATATTCTTTAAAAACAGAAACATTGTAGGTTGAATTGCCGGAAGAAGTTCGCACATTGGCATTTCGTTCTATGTCGTCTAGGTATTCTTTATAAAGGGCTCTTATAGCGGCTAGTTTTTCTTCTGAAATCTCTCCCAACTTAGGAAGTGGGAAGTTATCAATTTCATAGCTCTTTAGATTAAGGCCATCTGTGTAAGTTTGTTGGTAAAACCAGAACAAGGACGTAGATAGGCAGGCAGCTATTATGTCTGCATACTTAGCTGGGTATGGTTTTTCCGCAGAAGTATTGGTTGGATATGTAGTGACTACATTAAAGTATCTTCCGCCGGCGGCTCGATAATAAAACTTATCAGCATTATCAAATAAGCTCGCATAGTCCTTTACCCTGGAGTTTGTCGAGAAGAGTCCACTCAGTATTTTTAATTCAGCGCTATTGCTGATCTTCGGATAACGCCCGAACATTTTATATTTATACGAGTCAATGAATTGTAAATTATCTATTAGCTCCTGTATCGACATATCTCCACCGCGGCGAATTAGCCTTGTCGTATAGACATGCTCCGTAGGGGTATTTGTTTTTGAAAGAAAGATTATCGATGTGCGAACACATGCCTTATCAAATATCTGCTTTGGTCTATTAGAATACGAAGATATTCTAATTGTCTTACAACTCCGTTCAATTTCTGCGTGTAGGGATGTCATAGCATCGCTCGATGTCACGGCCATAGGAACAATATACGATAAAACACCACCGTTTTTCACTAATCCGAGTCCTCTATCGATGAAAATGGCAAATGTATCAGTAGATCCTTTTAACCCATTTCCGGTTTTTGCGGCCGTGTAATTTTTTCTATAATAAGCCTTTTCATTATCTGAAATCTTTGCACCGTATGGAGGGTTTCCGATAACGATGTCAAAACTATTAACGCCAAACATCCATCCGCTGTCAAACCATGGCACCGAATTACTATCGAACGGTTTCCACTCAGCTAACGCATTATATTTATCAGATGTAGCTCCGTTTGAATTTATTCTCGTTTTCAACATATCTGTTTGCAGTTCAGCAAAACGAGCCCTCAGTAACATTCTTTCCATTTCATCAGCAGTAAAATATTCGTTTCGTATTTTTTTCAGTGCCGAAACCTGCCTGTCATCATCAAACATATTCATGCCAATGTTTGTAGATAGAAACACAAGTGAATTTGCCGAAACAAATTTGAAGTCCAAGTTTGGTAATGGATGAATACCTCGATTTTCCTCAGTATCATTAACATCTTCCTCAATAATAAGAGTTAAGAAGCATCGCAATTTGGCAATTTCCGTGGCGATAGTCTGAATATCTACGCCAAATATACTTTGTCTTATGATGCCCAGTTTGCGAATGTAATCATAATTACCATTCTCAAACTTACTCTTCAGGTCTTTTTTTAATTCCTCAGAAGGGATATTTTCTAGTTGCTTCTCATACCATAGTTTTCCGGTGGGATCGACTTGCTGCAGTATGTAAAATACTTTCTGAAGAATACCTATCGGAAATGCGCCAGATCCACAAGCAGGATCCAAAATTGTTAGCTCCGTCAATGCATCTATGACCTTTTCTTGATCGGATGGATTAAGTGGAGCCTCTTCGTCATCTTCTTTGCCATAACTAATCAACGCTCGCAGTTTTCTATCTTCGATTTGGGTCTTATTAGATAGAAAACTCAATAATGAGTTATCTACCATATAATCTACAATTTCTCTTGGGGTATAAAAACTACCAGTCGCCTTTCTTGCTGTTTTTCCGGTTTCCGGGTTTATCTCTGCTAGTAAGTTTTCAAAAATTCTACCAAGCATTTCCGGATCAATAGAAAGGTCAATATCAAAACTAGTATTCTCGTCAACTGTAAAATTATATTGATTTAGAATATTAAAAAGTTTAACAAACCATTCATCGGGAACATTTACTAATCCGGGGGTTCCGCGTCCATTAAAATCATTTTGGTTGTAGTAATCCGTAGATTGTGGACTAAACAAACCACCATTTAAATACGGGATTTGATTGAACGGCTCTTCCTTTAGATCATCTACGCGTTTATTTATTCGTGTATTTAGACATCCGAAGAATAGTGGCTCAAGAATATTATGATAATAGTCCGAGTTTTTTGACACTGCATCTAGCGACAAAAGTTCACTTGGCATTAAAGGCTCACCATTGGGACTTTTCTTTTCTTTTAAGAACCAGCAAAACATAATGCGACCAATCAGACGCACCGAAAATTCTTGCATTTCGTTCTTGTCTAAACTTGGTAGTTTTAGCTTTGCTGTATATGTCTGCTTGTTTTTACCTTCACCACGCTCTCCACCAACAAGTTCCATAAAACACTCCGCGACCGAATTATAGAATTCCTCATTTACGACATCTACGGAGAAGCGTTTTTGTAAATCTTTTATACTTGATACTCGCCCTTGTTTCATTAAAAACTTGCGAGGCGTATTTGCCTTTGCATCTGCGCCAAGCAAGTATGAATACCTGCGCGGATTGCTAGACTTACTTACAATCTTGCCGTCTTTAATTTCCAATGTAGAAGTAAGTAGTGATAAACGCCAATTGTCTGATTGGTAGTGAAAGGCTATCAAAGCATTTCTAATACGATGTCTGCGAAGCATACGAAATGCGTTCTGCGTGATTGCGATACGCTTTTCGGCATCGGTTTCATCGATAGAAACTTCAAAAACTGACAAATTGCAGGCATCACTTTTACCTATCTGATTAACTTTTTTTAGAATTCCGGTTGTATCTACTGGATGTTCATCTCTCTCAAAATCTGGCAAAAACTCATCCATAAAACTAATGAATGTGTCCTTATTGAATGATGAACCGAAAATATCCGTCATTTTCTCAAATCCTCCGTAAACATTATAGTTTCACTAGCTCGCTCTACATTCTCTACCTTTTCACGGATATTGTTTAGGTAGTATGCCGGAAGCCGCTCTTTTAGTGCTTCTACCGCTTTTTCTATGTCGGTCAGCTTTAGTTTGGTAATTATCTGCAATTCTCCATCGCTAAGGTCATCGTAGTTCTTGATAGTGTCATACAGATCGGATAGATAATCTGCCTCCGGCGCGTATGCATTTCGTAAAGCCTCGATAATATCAAGCGCCTTACCTTTATTGCCCATCATTTTTGGAAGTTCAAATGGTTTCATTATCTCCGATCTTAATAATTCAAATCGCTTATCAAGTTCTGGATCGCCTTCCTGGGATTTTTCGTTCATATCCGCTTTAAAGTATTTCAAAGCTTCCTCTGGTGATACAATAGCCGTTTCTTCGCCTGGCTTCGCAATCGCAAACAGCGAGCCATTACCACGCTTCGCGAATGAAATGCCCAGACCATCAACTGGCTGATTTTTGCGCACAATCCTAGTGCGCTCCGGGATATTCTTTACCTCTTCAAGAAGGTTTTTGTCATGTTTGATTGAGTCATAAATATTTCTATATTCGTTATCCCATGAACGATCTTCGCTATCTTGGTCTGCTTCGCGATATTGGCGAGTGAAATAGCTCTTCAAATCCTCGTCAGCGGTCAGCGTTTTAGTATCACTACCAACTACACTATTGATAAGCAGCATCTTTAGACTAGAAATACCTTTAATATTTACTACATCTTCGCCAATTATAGTTGGGAAGAAGTTGTAAATGAATAGTTCATCAAACATCTTCTTGTTTATACGGTTAATACGGCCTACGCGCTGAATAACTCTTGTTGGGTTATATGGTATGTCGTAATTAATAATCACGCCGGCTCTGTGCAGGTTAAAACCTTCAGACAACGCATCTGTTGCGACAATTATATCGTAGTCGTTCTTCTGTTTATCTGCTGGATATGAAGCATCAAAGTTCTCGGAGACCGTAGTCTTTAGCGCTCTAGTGCTTGATCCGGTATAAAGCAAGGTGCGAGTTAGACCATGCTTAACGAATTGGTTAGCTACATACATAGCGGTATCAGCAAAAGAGGTAAAGATAACGATTTTACGGTCTGGTTGCTCTTTGAGCATTCTTACTACTTGTTCTTCTACCTCTTCCTGTTTAGGGTCATAGCCAGTATCTTCATCCGAGAACCACATCCTTCTAATATCTTGGAGCAGTAGTAAATCTGTATGGACATCATTAATAAACTCAGGCTTAAACATATCTTTTGGAATTGCCAAACCTTTATTCCTTACATCGTCAAGAAGCTCGCCGCTATCCAAATCTTCCATCAAATCCTCGATATCCTCAATATCATCCACTTTGTCTGGGTCGAGCTTGTTTAGTTGGTCAGAAATTGGGACAACGCCATGTTCGTCCCACCACCGTATAGTAGTTTCTAGGGATCTACTCATATTTTCTAGGGTGGATTTGAAGGCATATTTTGAACTCTCAAAACGCAAAACAAACAGTCTGCGAGCAAGTTTTGCCATGTTCATCTGCTGAGTTAGATTAAACTCAAAGATATTCTGATATTTATCCGAAAACGCCTCAGGATCTTTTAGATAGGTCAAAGGTCTATATTTTGCTCCGGTAAAGGTATCCGTTCCAATTTTTTCCAGAGTATCTCTGTATAGTCCAGATAAACTACCCAGTTCGTATGAAATTAGCTCCGGGTCATTAACTTTCGGGAATGAAATATTCTGGCGTTTCAAATCTTCTGCATAGGCATTAATCTCTTTGAGGTCGATGCGAGAACGGCGAATAACTACCGGCTCAATCATTGTTCTCATAGCTTTTGCCAATTCCTCAAGCTTAGACTTGATTTCCTTGGTCATCTGCTGCTTACCCTCTTTTTCAAGCTTGTTATACTGGGCTATCAGTATAGAAAATCTTAAACCTAGGTTATCAACAACATTAATAGTTGACCTGCTTGGGGTTTGGAATAGCTTTATCATGGCATATACATCGCGTGGGTGGTTATTGTATGGAGTAGCCGTCAATAAAATAACCTTATTATCAGGATTTGACCTGGTTAGCTGGTGTAGGTAAGTATAGGTATCCGTATCCTCATTGCGATATCTGTGAGCCTCATCTATGATAAATAAGGTTTTTGTATCTGATTCTGCGTAACGCGAGTGCAGCTCTTCAATCTTTCCGCCACTTTCTACAATGGCTCCGCGAAGCTGAAACTCTGCTACATAATCCATCCACTGCTGTTTTAGGTGTGGTGGTGTAATGATAATAGTCCTCGGCATATCTAGGTTATATGCTAAAGCCGAAGCTATGATAGACTTACCTAGACCAACGACATCTGCTACGATGACGCCATTGTTTTTCTCTATACATTCAAGACCCTGTTTGATAGCATCCAACTGATATGTGAAATTGGCAAAGTGGCCACCACTAATATCACTTGGGGTTTTAACGGATTCGTCATCTACATCCGTATATAGCTCGCACAAAATGCGAATAAATACCTTATATGGGTCTGGGGTAGCATGTATCCATAATCTTTTCTGGATTTCGTCTAGAAAATCATTATTACTATCTGAAGTTTGGATGCTTACAGCATTGCCGTCCTGCCATAGTTTCTCAAAATTAGCCTCAAATTCGTCATAATCGCGGTTATCTCGCATTACGGTAGCTATTTCGCCTTGTCCGCGAAGTCCATTATAGGTAAAGTTATTCGATCCATGGTAAACATTACCCTTGTAATCGCCATTTTGTGAAAACTCTGGTTTATTAGTTAGGACATAATATTTACCATGTTGATCTGTATTGGTCATTTTTATTTCCAAGCTACCGTCTTTGAGCTTTTCCTCAAAAACTTTAAAGGTTTCTTGGTCTTTTGTCGAGTCAAATGCTTCACCTAGCGCCTCAGAGTTAAATAGTTTAATGAAGCTATCAATATACTCCGTTTTTCTCTGGCTGCGGGTTTTATTTGCGAAAAGTGGACTAGTAACATTAGCCAAATCTACATTCGGATTAGCTTTTTGAGCCATGATAAGCTCGTTTATTCTTTCTGGATCAATTGCTTTGCCTACCAAAATACGGATTTTCTTATCTTTAAGCTCTTCTAGAAGAGTAGAAAAACCCGAAAAGTAGAAATAAGCGGTTAAGATATCTACTCTTTCTGCCTGTGGCAGGGTATTTTTTAATGCCTGTTCCAGCGTCTGCGTTTCATTATCGATAATGGCCATCACTATAATCCTTTTTTCTATTATAACATAAACGGGTGCCCTTTTATAGATAGCCCACATCAATCACGCCAAAAAAATAATTTCATTTTTACTCTTACAATAGAGTTATGAGTATTAAAATGATTAGCCCAGAAACATTTATCAAAACCTATGAAAATAAAAGCTACGATCAGTTGCTAGTTATCCGGCAATCGCTTTTGAACGACATCTATGCTTTTGAAACAGCCAAACCGAAGGATACACCCGAAAGCAATATATCGATTTGGCCAGCAGAAGAGGTTGTGTATCAAAGCGATTTGAAATATCTAGCAAAAATTTGCGAGCTTATTGCGAAAAAGCACGAGCAAGAATTACTGAAGTAGTGATAAATGAGTAGTTTGCGCTTTAGGATCTCGCAGAAGCGACTACTCTATTTTGTTAGGTGTATAATAGGGGTATGGATAGAATATGTCCAAATTGCGGACGCACACTAGATGAATTTGAGCCTCATTGCGGCCCGGATGGTTTAGGCTGCCTTTATTGCACTACGACCTGTCCGAATTGTGGTAAAGAAGTGTATGAAACAGACATCAGATTTGGATATTCTAGGACATATTGCCAATATTGCGAGTCGGAAGTTATCCAGGAAGAAGAAGTAGAAGAAAACGATGAAAATTATGATGATACTGGCGATTCTTATAGTTATGGTAATTATTCTAAAAAGAAAACCGGCCAGAATATGAAGAAGCAAGAGGATAAGCTCAAAGCCGCCAAAGCCAAGCTCCGGAAATCAAATATCAAGTTTCTGAAGGCCGCCGCAAAAGCAAATGGGGAGCCGGTTCCGGAAAATTTAGAAAGTCTAACTGATGAAGAACTGAACGCCAAGGTTGAACCTTTAATGAAAAAATTCCTAAAGACTTATTTCTCAAACCAGAATTAAGAAACTTTATAAGATTTATGAAAAAATCAGAAAGCAATATCTAATGGTCGTATGTAGATAGGTCGATATCGACAAAAATGGCTTGAAATATATTGTCTGACCGATACCCTACAAGCCTAGCATTTTGGCTATTAAATCGTAAAACATAGAGGTGGTCTATATCCTCTGTAACGCAGGCCGGCAACGGAACCTTGAATGCTTCTTTACCAATTATTTCCATCCCGCCAGACTGCTTATTCTTTGTAAAAAGCGTATTCCAAGTATTGCAGCACAGAGTCTGGAGCTTCAGTATTAGCTGGCTCCGTATGTAGTCTGTGCACTTATTGGACTTCAAGTCATATCCATTTACTAAATTCTTTAAAGAAAACACTATATAGTCATCGTCATCGTTTGCTTGTTGTAAAATTGGCTGCTGCGAAAAAGCATCTTGCTTGGCTTTTTGCTGCTTTTTGAGTCTTCGCTGTAGCCTTTGCTCGGATTTATTCGGCATTTACCCTCCTATGCCGCAGCAGTAGAAAACTGGCTAGAGAAAAACTCTTTAATCGACTGTTTTGTTATAATTTCGTTTATATTAACATTCTTCCAGGGGGCCTCTTTATGCGTCATATCGCGAAGCTTCCATGCTGAAAACTGCCCGTATGTTTTATAAACGCTTATTAGAATGTCCATCTGCTCATTAGAAAACTTATCTAGATCAAGGTCATCTGGCAAATCAATTTGGCTTCTACCAAAGGTCTTGAGTTCATCGTATAGAGCCGGAATAACCGGACCATGTTGCCATGCTACAAAATCATCCTCAAATAATGCTTTATTTGTTTTTGCTAAGCTTACACCCTGTGCATAGTATAATAATTTTTGAGCCTTTAGGTTCGTAATGACATCTCCACTGTCACTATCTGCATTCTGGAGTTTCAAAAAGAACTTTACGACATCTATTGGTGTTATTTCACTTTTCTTCATAGATAACTCCTTTATAATGCTTATATTTTACCATAAATTACTTATTTTGTAAAGAGGTATATTGCTCTCCCTACATTTTTATTATACCATAAGCATAACAAAAATACTACTTGCGTGTAATTTGACATTTATTTTCTAAAACTTCGCTCATAGCGTCTTTTTCTGCTTGGCGAACCGACAAATCATAGTTTTTCTTAATATCTATCTGGTAAATCACATATTTGCACTGAAAATCTAGGTTATTCGGCACCAACCAGTCAGCAGCATCTTTATCGCCTTTGCTACGGTTCTCTGACGAAGAAACTGCTATCAAAACATTTCTATCGTTGACAAATTCTTCCCATTTTTCTTTATCCCATGAGTATCCGCCGCTTTCCCAGGCGTTTTTCTTTGCTACGATATGATCTATATCTATACCGCCGCCAGGAACGGAACTATCATACTTAATAATTTTACCCGTATAATAGTCAAATAGCGAGCCAGTCTGGATGCTGCATGCTTTTTCTCCGTTTGTCATGCCAGCTAATTCGCCAAAAAGGATGTCATATCTAGTTTTGCAGCCATCATTGTCTAAATCAGCAAAATCTTCTGGAACAAAATCGTTGTCATTGTATGATCTTTGCGTTTCCTTAGCCCTTATATCTAAAGAAGATAGTTTCTGTTTCGCCATGCGAAGCTTATACTGAGTAACAGTATATTCTGGTTCTGGTAATGTGCTTCGAGAAGTAGTAATATCATCAATTTCTGGGGTAGTAATGGACCTATATACATAACCACCGGCTCCACCCATGGCAGCCAGCCCAATTGCTCCGGCAATCAATGGAGCTTTTAAGCTTTTCTTACTAGATTTTGTCGTTTTTTTGGTTGTTCGTGGTTGCACTTTTGCCATTCTACTATAAATTATATCATAACCACTATCTATATAATATGATTAAAACCGGGTTGTATATGTTTGTATGTATATTATGTAATCAAAATGTGATATAATAAAGTAAATCTCGGTTATCTGGTCTGACAAACTGGTTGATAGGCGAAATAAACGGGGTTTTCGCTAGTGAGTGAGTCCATTATTAAGGTTCTGACTTCGCTTACAACGGCGTACCATTTTTTTGACTTTATTTTCTTCGATGATTCGGCGGACGTTTTCATTGGTCGGAGAAATATTGCGTTTCTTTAATTCCTTTTTAAGCTCACGACCGATGAAGGCTTCTTCCTCCGAGTAGACGCAACCACAGTATTTTTGCATGTAGAGACCGGCGGCTCTGGCCGCGTCTTGACCTTCTCTCCAACCTTCCCGAAAATCGCGATAAACAAATTCTAGGCCATAATCCTCTGCTAGAGCTGTAAGAATTTCGATGATAAATTGATGCTTTTGGTAAATACTATAAAGTAAAGTTGTAGAAATTGCATCATAGCCATGGGCTACTGCGTATTCGCAGGCCTCGCGTAGGCGCAAAGGATAGCAATATTCCTCGCAGCGCTTGGTTAAATTCCCGCAATTCGCATTGATATGGCAAACAAATTCATCCAACCCATAAGAATCTTTCACAATGAGATTGACGTCGATTTTTTTAGCATAATCTTTTAAGCAGTCGCGGCGCAATTTGTATTCTTGATAGGGATGGATGTTGGGATTATACCAAAAAAGCGTCGGCTCTATACCTTCTGCCCGTAGGACCTTAATTGGATACACGCTACAGGGCGCACAACAAGTATGCAACAATAATTTCATAGAGGTATTATATCATAATATCTATTCAGTAAGTTGCTCAACGATGGGGAAAATGCAGTAGGCAGAGAAGCCGCCGTCTACAGACATCGCGCTAATGATAACTTTTTCGCCAGTTTCAACGGAGACGGTAGCGGTGTTGCCGGTGCCTTCATAGACAACTTTGGCGGCGCTAGTGGAAGACCAGACGATATTTTTATTCTCGACATCGTATGGCAAAACGGAGGCTTTCAAGACGATGGTGCTACCAGAAACGGCCTCGGCTGGGCAGCCAGAAACACTCGTAATACCAGTGGCTCTAACCGGACCTTCTTCTTTTTTGGTAGTTTCAGAACTGGAGGAAGATGAGGAGGAAGATTTTTCAGCCTTTTTAGTCTCGGCCTCCCTATCTTCTCGATCTTCCTTTTCGCGTTCTTCCTTAGCCTTTTTCTCTTGTTCCTCGCGGTCTTTTTCTTCCTGTTCCCTCTTGCGGTCTTCCTCGGTTTTGGCGCGACAAGTCTTTTTCTCGTTCCCTTCTTCGTCGGTAACGGTAGTACAGATGATGTCTACCCCAGCGTCAGTATTCTCAAAATTCACATCAAATTTACCCTGAGTGAAGGTAGTTTTAATTTTCGACTGGGAGCTGTCGTTCTCGTTAGTGGCGGAAACAGTATCGGTATTTTCTGAGTGGTTAAAAATGCGTTGGAAAATGCCGGTACAAAAACCTAAGGCGACAATTAAAATAACACTAAGGCCAATGACGGCCGGCTTATGGTTTTTGACGAAAGCTCCGAGACTCTCACCTAAAGTCTCATCTTCCTTGTATCCTTCTGGCAGCTTTTCTGGTTTTTCACGGACAGCGGGGATGTAATCGTCTTCAGTATATCTCAGACGAGAAGCGGGTCTTTTGACGGCAACGGGGCTCTTCGAGAGGGAAGGTTTTTCGGTATCAGAAGGCTTGGTCTCGCGCGGAAGTTCAGCACGAGATTTCTTTAGATGTATACTCCTCCTTTTGGGCTTCTCATCGAATCTCATTTAGTATTATTTTATCATAAAATAACTCAATTTACCATGGCGTTTTGGCCCTGTTTAGAAAAATGTTTAAGGTAAAGAAAACCTAGCAGAACCGGAAAATATAGTATAAAAACTAAAGGGTTGCCCTTTTCGATGGTAAGGATGAAAGAGGGCTGATCGGCAAGAAAATTCGAAACCGCAATATGATATTGAATTAGAATGTGAGTACAAAAAGCCGTAAGCGGATTAGGGACGAGACCTGTCAGAAAAGTGAGGAGCATCGTGGCGGCGAGAGTGGGAGAAATCAAGAGATTCGCGAGTACAGAAATTAGCGAAATCTGGCCGAAATAAAAAAGCAGAATCGGGGCAGTGAGGAGCGTGGCAGAAACGGAAGCGAGAAGGAGGGAGGCGAGGGTGCTAGGTTTTTTGTTTGTGCCATAAAAATATCGTTCGCAGGTAGGGGATAAAATGAGAATGGCTGAAAAAGAGGCAAAGGACAGGAGCCAAGACAGATTCGTAGGGTAAGTGGGGTCTAATAGAATAGTGATGGCAGCGGCATATAAAATTAAACGGGTAGGTTTTAAATCGCGGCCAAAATACGCCGCTAGGAGGCTGATAGTCGCGACGAGTCCAGCGCGAAGAGCACTGGGGGTCAGGCCAATGATACCGATAAAAAGGGTGACAGCGGCAAGACTAGCAAGAAGGCCGCTAGCACGAGAAAGCCGACCAAAAGTTTTGCGCGTACCTTTCAGAATAATACCAAGATGAGCGCCAGACGCCACAATGAGATGCGTAAGTCCCACGGTAGAAATAGTTTCCTTAAGTGTAGAGCTAAGCTCGGATTTATCGCCGAGTAAATAGCCAAGGGCAAGGCCCTCGGATTCATCGGGGAGAGCGGATTTGATACGGGTCTTAAAATTAGTTTTGAAATCAATGAGAACGGGCTCAGTCTGGGCAGATTTTTGGGCGACAATACGACCAGTGGCTAAAGCAAAAATATCAAGAGCGATAACGGCAAGGCAAAAAATAATAGGTAACATAGAGGGGTGAAATTTTAAACTGTCAAATTTGGGCATGGCAAGATTATTTTAGGGAAATGGTAGAGTGAAAACAAGACTTGCAAATTGGAAGCTTTGTGGCAAATATCATACCTTAGGCCAGCGATGCAAGCAGAAGCATTTTGTCCCCTGTTAATTCATATAAAAAATCTTATGAATCAGCTAGCGAATTTGCCTTATTAACTATAATTTTACAAGGTTAAATTTACACTGAAAATATGTTATAATGAATTTATGGTAATTGCTTTTGTTCTAGTCTTGCTCTTTGCGGCGTTCTTCGCTGGACGTAGACATATGGGGCCGGGGATTCTAGCGGCAGTAGCCGGAACGGCAGTGTATACGGCTTTTTACGAGCAAATTTTAGGATTTGCCCATAATATTGGGATTGGACTACCGGACGGAAAAATCAAAGCTTTGATTGCTTTGATCCTAATTGTGGGGTTCCCGATGATTCTTTACTTCAAGTCGCCGAGAGGCGGGATGTTTGGACTACTGCGTGTGGCCGAGGCGCTAATTATGGCGGCGCTCTTGACGGCAATTCTAGCGCCATCGATTGCGGAGTGGTTCGCGTTCGATGATATTTCTAAGCAAATTTTAGGATGGATTAATAACTATATGGGCTTCATAATGGCGACCGGTATCGGTCTAGCCTACTTGGATATATTATTCTACCGTAATTAAGCGCGGATGCGTTCTTCTACGAGCCCGGTGCTAACATTTCTTAAAACTAATTCTCCCGGCCAAGTACTATTTTCAATGCGATGAGTAACGCGTCCACTGGCGTCAGTGATGGTAATACCAGAACGGACAGTGCAATCACTAAGGATGGCTATAGAGCCATCTGCATTTCTCAAAATTAAGTTGTTTCTTAAGAGCATTTCTTGTAAAACACCCATATTACCTCCACTTATTTTTATAAAGTTTACTACCAACTAAATAAAAAGTAAACCTTTTTGTGGCTTCTTTGTAAATAAAACTGTTGTGATTTATTCTTCGACTGGCGCCGGGGCAGGCTCGGCCTTCTTCGCCTCTGGGATGCCGAGAGAACTATCCGAAAGTGGCTCGGGGGAGTAGGGCTGTTTTAGCTCGTCTAAATCGTTCATTTCTTCTTGGAAATATTTGAGATATTCGTCCAAATCATATTCGGTGATAGGGCCGTCTTCAGAGAATATGTATTCCTCATCATCTTCTTGCTCAATTTCTTCTTTGTCCGGGAGAAAACCTGGGCGCGAACGGTCGAGATAAATATCGCCAGAGTTATGATAAATCATCACACTGATGGCAGTGGTAAGAAGGGCAATAACTGTAGCGCCTACACCAAGCCAAAATAAATTATGATTCTTCTTTTCGACTGGTTCTTCGGGCGTCATTAAAGAGCCTCCTTTAGAGCCTGGACAGTGTTCTGATATTTTTCAAGTAACATACGGAAAGCCTCGGTGGTCTGCTCCAAAGCGGCTCGGGATTTTCTGGTGGCCTGAAGTTTAGTGTAAAATTCGCTCGGACTATTTTGGCAATCAATCGAAATCAGAGCCTCAAGATCTTGGGCATATAACGTGAATTTTTTAGTAAAATCCTGACGCGTGGACAGGAGCTTCGAGTGTAGCTCTGTCAACGTGGGGGAAGGAAGATTGTTTTTGGTAAGACGGAGATTAAGAGGGCCGATAAAATCAGTGAAAAATTCCTCATAAATGTTCCCTAGATAGGAACGAGTCTTCGTATCGGCCTTCTGGAGTTTCCTTAGGGATTGTTTAATCGAATCGCAAGATTGAGAAATGGCACCAGATTGTTCCTTAGAAATGGTGGAATCTTCGGCCTTGACTATTTTAGCGGACGAAAGAGCTACTCCTATCCCAGACAAAAACACTAGGCTCAAAATTAGGATACGCTGCTTTGCTCTCATATCTATTATTATATCATATCTAGCTAAATAGCCCGCGCTTTTTCGACTTCTTGAATTCCTCTAGGATTTCGCGCTGTTTTTTCGTGAGATTTTTCGGGGTCTCAACGATAATTGTAACAATGTGGGGACCGCGATCGCCGTCGGCCCGGAACGGGACGCCATGGCCGGAAAGTTTGAACGGAGTGCCAGACTGTGTACCGGCGGGAACTTTCATAGTAATTTTACCATCGACGGTTTCCACTTCTACCTCGGTACCGAGAGCGGCATCCACCATGCTAATTTTTTCTTCGGAAAGAATGAGCGTGCCCTCGCGAGTGAGATGCTTATGCGGCTTGACATGAATTTGGACATAGAGATCGCCGGGCTCGCCACCTTCTGGAGCCTCGCCGCCTTTGCCGCGGAGGCGAATTTGCATGCCGTCGTCAATGCCAGCGGGAATTTTAATTTTGAACGATTCGCCGTTCGCAGAAATCTGTTTTTCGGTGCCGAAAATAGCTTCTTCAAATGTGATAGTGACTGCTGTCCGATAATCCGCACCGCGACGAGGACGTCTGGCGCCAGGCCCGAAACCGAAGAGCGAACCTAAAATATCGTCTAGTCCGCCGCCGCCAAAATCGAAATTGAAGGATTGGCCGTTGAAGGTATAGGAGCCACCACCGAATGGATTGCCACCGCCCCCAAAAGGATTCCCCGCTCCGCCATTGACGCCAGCGTGGCCAAATTGGTCATAGCGCGCACGTTTTTGTTTATCCGATAAGACCTCGTGGGCCTCAGAAATTTCCTTGAATTTTTCCTCGGCCTCTTTGTCGCCGGGGTTTTTATCGGGATGATATTTGATGGCGAGCTTACGATAGGCTTTCTTAATCTCATCATCAGAGGCATTTTTACTAACGCCTAGAACTTCATAATAATCACGTTTCGACATAATATCATTATAACGCTTTGGCACTTATAATGCAAGAGTGCTAGGATGCGGATCTAATGCAGCGGGCAGATTGGCCGTAGTTGTTGGCGTAGTTACTTATGCCTAGACTCAACGAAGTAAAGAGCAATGCGTAGCCCATAGAGCCGCCGTTCTGGGTAGATGACCAGTAAATACCATGTTTGCCTACATCGCTCCAGCCGTCAGAGTAGAAATTGCCACCGTAGACGAAGCTATATGGGGTATTACTGATATTAGTAGAACCATTGTCTCCCATGAAGATTACTATATTATTATACTCATTTTTAGTCGGCAATCTCCAACCCTTCGGACAAGCAATTTGGGCAGCGGCGAAAGAATAATAACTATGGTAATCGTTAGCCATTTCCGAGCCACCGCCAAAGGTGTATTGAAGATTCGAGTTTGTATTATCCGTGGACCAATTGCTCGGTGTTGAACTGTTGCGATAGAGGATGGTGCCAGCCCCTGCGGAATCATCGGCGCTAAGAACTAGGCCTAAGCCACCAGTAACATTAGTTAGGCCTTCTCCGTTAAACCCAAGGCTGAGATCTTTGGTCATAATGGCGTAGCCAGCAAGACCGGTTGGATAATCGGTCCCAGCGGTGCCAGAATCTGGCCAACGGTAAACGGTATATTCTTGGTTGTCACGAGAATCTGTGAGAGAAGTGGACGTACCCCCCGCAAGCGTAGAAGGATCGAAGTTTTGCATAGTGGCAATTGGAGGTTCATCGATACTTGAAGAATTTGCGATACAGCGAATAGAGAGGCCGGCAAATTTGTTGGTCCAATAACCATAACTACTTATGAAGGAATTGTTTACTACGTAATTCATACCATAGGCGTCATGTTCATGAGCTTGCGCGGTAGATGCCCAGTAGTAGCCACCTTCTCCGACATATTCAAGTGAGCCATAGATACGGCCAGAGGCCGGCGAGAAAATGTCTGCTATTTGAGAGAATGTATTAGCATTAGTTCTATCATCGCCAGTGCCGCCTAGAGCTATATCAAGAAGGACGTATTGATTTGTAGTAGTGTTAGAGCCGCCGATTGGTATGTGCCAACCTTTCGGACAGATATCATAGTTGATTTGAGCGCCAGATTCGGTATTATAAATACCGTTTCCTGCAGTAGCAGTATACCAGTTATAATAGCCGCCATTAGTGTCATCGATATAAACAGCCTTAACGTTAGCGCATTCAGTGCTATTTTCTTGGCACCAATCAGTGGAGCCAGAATAGGTAATACCAGAAGTAAGATCAAAGGTGGCGCCAGGAGCTAGGTTGGTGTCCTGATCAGTCATAATGACATTCGAAATAGCGAGATTGTCCATCATCCAGACATTACCATCAGCAAGTTTTTTAACAGTATAGGTTTTATTGTTGCGAGTATCAATTAATTCGGTAGATTCACCTTCGGCAAGGGTAGTAGCATCAAAATTACTCATCGTAGGAGTTGTGGGCTCGTCGGAAATAACTGTGTAGGTAATTTTAGCGGAATAGGTGCCGTTCCCTAGACCATCAGGGTTGGCTTCGAAGTAGACTTCAGTCTCGGAAGAATTGGTGGTGCCGCTAGCGGTGGCCGAGATATCAGCGATTTTAGTGGCAGTAGTAGGAGCTGGGAGTACATTTTTCTGGTCACAATCAATGCGCCCATTAGCTTTGGCTGCGCAATTATTATCGAAATAACCTTGAGTCAAATGATAGCCCCAGCTGCCTGGTTGGTTATAGATATTACCGACTGCGGAGCCGGTAACTGGCTTAAAGAAAGCGGTGGAAGTTTTATCGCCATTAAGATAAGCTTTGTCGGAATCAGCTTGCATGAAAACACGGTAAGAGTAATTGCTTGTAGATGTAACTTTTACAATATCTCTGGTGATATAGACGGCGGATTCATCCATTTCAATTGTGACATCGCTACTAGAGGCAATAGAAAGCGAGGAGGTCGCCTCGGCCGAGCCCTCTTTTTCGGTGTAAATGCGCTGAAAAATGGAAGCGCCAAGAAATGCAATCGCGAGTACGGCTAGTGATACAACGGAAACCCTCATGGGACTAAACTGGAATTCAAAATTGGAGCTGGAAAACTTGCGATGAGATTTTTTCCGCCTAATGATAAAGCTTACTGCAATAGCTAGAGCTGCAAGGATGAAAACACTAACAAAGATTGGCACGAAGACCGAGGTCTCGGAAGAACGATTTTGGTGACCGGTGTTCGGGACGGAGACATCGGTGTCGTCGACAGCATAAAGGGTCATCTCATCAGCGTTATCAGCATCATAAATGTTCCCGGTAGTGCCGCTGTTAGTGCCATTATTGGTGTTGCTATTATTAGCGCCGTTGTTGGTGCCGTTGCTAGTACCATTATTGGTGCCATTGTTGCCACTATTACCACTATTGCTACCGTTATTGCCGTTGCCCGAATCACCGCCGGGGGTATCGGAACCGCCACCGGGGGTATCAGAACCGCCGCCATTCGTGCGATTTAAAATAAATTTTAGATTTGTTGATGTTTCCATTTTTGTATGACCTTATTGTATATGCTTATTATAACATAAGAAAAAATAATTACTAGTACTTTTTTATAAAAAGGGTTTCTTTGATAGTACCCTCTAGGGAACGCTCGTCGACAGCCTTGGCGACGCCGGGGAGAGAAGGGTTATTATAATCGTGAATCAGTAAAACTGCATTTTTAGTTAAGCGTGGTAAAACGAGGTTTAAGGAGGTTTTAATGGAGCTATAAAGGTCTCCATCTAGGAAAGCAAAGGCAATTTTTAGGGGGAGGTCGCCAGGGCGAGATGGATTGATGTCCCCATTTTCAAGATTCTCACCAGCACTGAGATCTTCAAAGAAGGCTTTTTTGATTTTTGGGATGGGCAGATTGGACTTCTTAAATTTTAGAACTACTTCCTTTTTCGTAACTTCTAATTCCCCTTTTTGGAAATTATCACCAGCCACAGAGGCGTCTTCCCTCGTTTTTTCTGGAAGACCCGCAAACGAATCATAGAGCCAGAGACGTCTATTCTGACCATTCTGACATAAAAGTCGTTGGAGCAAGATGGAAGTATCGCCTTTGTAACAACCAAACTCAACAAAATCACCCTCGACTCTTAAGGCCTCTTTGGCCGCGTCCAGGATGATTTTAGTTTCTTTGTCTGATACCTGCTGCATTATTTATCTAGGAGTAAAGCAGCGCGGCGGAGCATTTCTTCAAATTCGTCAGTCCGAATAACCCAGATTGGTTTGCTACCGTCGGCGGCAATGTTGACATGACGCTCAGAAAAGTCGCCGGTATTCTTCTCATCATCAAGCGAGAAACCAAGGTAAGCTAATTTCTGAGAGACGGTGCGACGGATTTCCTCGGAGCGCTCGCCAATAGTGGCAGTGAAGACAATGGCATCGACTCCGCCAAGAGAGGCTGCCATCTGGCCGATGCAACTCTGAACACGGTAGACATACATGGCATGAGCAAAAGTGCCTCTTTTGTCCCCCTCGTCGCGAAGCCTCAAAATCTCGCGCATATCGTCGGACTGGCCGGAGACGCCGAGCAAGCCACAATCTTTATTGAGATATTTCTCGATGGACTCGTCCGACTCATAGCCTAAGTAGCGTTTCAGAGCGAGGGCGGCGGCTGGGTCCATATCGCCGCATCTCGTCGCCATGAGTAAGCCGCCAATCGGGGAGTAACCCATGGTGGTATCAAGAGATTTGCCATTAAAAACGGCAGTGAGCGATGAGCCGGAGCCGAGATGGCAAACGATGAGTTTCTCGGGGAGAATATCCTCGGACTTCATATAGTTTACAATTGAGCCGATGGAGAGACCATGGTAACCGAATTTTTTAATGTCGGCCTTATCGGCAATGTCTGTATCAAAACCGTAATATTTCATTAAATCTGGTCTATCCGTATGGAAAGATGTGTCAGAAATAGCCAAAATTGGAGTATCTTTAAAGCTCTTAACGAAATGCTCGATTTCACCAGCGACCACCGGGACATGGAGCGGGGCGCGCTTTTTGCCCTTCTCGAGAGCCTTGAGGTATGCTTCGTCGACGATATGATCTTCAGTGAAATACTCGCCCGGACAAGCAACGCGAGCTAGAATCGCATCGATCTTAGACATGCCACCTAGAAAACCTTCTTCGGTCAGAATACGATTGATGTTAGCAACGGTGGAGGTGAGCTCTTTGAAGGTCTGCTTCAAAACCTTTTTGCTGCCATCAGCCTTCTTTAAAGTGCAGATGATTTCTTTTCCCTCAAACTCAAAATGTAGAGAGCAAATGAGCTCATTTCCCTTATAAAGGGCATATTTACGAGAACTGCTACCGGGGTTGGTAATCAAAATTAATTTGTTTTTATCCATATTACTCCTTATGAGATTAATTATACCATAAAGTGTGGTATAATGAAAATATGAAGAAATATTTGAAGCAAATTAACCTTTGCATAAAGGTGATTATTATCACGGTGGGGGTGCTTTTATCAATACTTTATTTGGTTCCGGGGACACAATTTTACAAAATCTGGAGCTATCTTGCGACGATTGGGCTAGCGTTTGCCCCAGAAATTTGGCGGCATGTTTTCAAGCTGAAACTGTCTGACCAACTGGAGTTAGCATATTACATATTTTTAATTCCGTCGATGGTGCTCGGGATTGATTTAGATATCTACAAAATCTGGACACCGCTCGATAAAATTGCACATCTTTCGTCTGGCGTATTGGCGGCAATGGTGGCTTGGGAAGTAGCAGGGCAAGCTTATACCAATAAACGCCAAGCTCCCGCGAAGTGGTTTAAATATCTTTTTATGATTTGTTTCGCAATTATGACGGCCGCCGTCTGGGAATGCTTTGAATATAGTAGCGATAAATTATTCGGGACACATATGCAGGAGCTGATTTCGGTGGGGTTGGATGACACGATGCAAGATATTTTATTCGCAACAGTTGGGGGGTTAGTGACGACTGGATTTGTCATGTTAGTCGAGCGAAATTTAGGAACGAGGAAAAAGTAATTTGGGTCGATGAAAGGTGCGAAGAAGAAATTTACCATTGTTTGCCTATTCTTAGCAATGGTTTTTTGGACAGCAGCTGGAATTTGGTTCATTAGAAGTTTATCGGATAGCGAGCGTTCTTCCATACAAATTGGCGAAGCCCAAGATTTAGCAAAAGCCTCTGAAATTGAGATACCAACGGCGGAAGCTACGGAAGTTGATTCTGGAAATTCGGGAGTGAAGTTACTCTCGGTGGATTTGACAAAATTGATCCAAAAAAATCCAGACACAGCCGGGTGGGTACAAATCACTGGAACAAATATTGATTATCCTTTTGTCCAGACGAAAAATAACGATTTTTACCATAATCATTCTTTTGATAAAAGTTACAATCCGGCCGGATGGGTCTTTTTAGACTCGGAGAATTCGAAGAATTTAACCTCTGAACACAGTATATTATATCTTCATGGCAAAATTGAGGGGACAGAATTCGAGCCGGCGCGGAGTATGATTTCTAGCTCGAGTTGGTTAAATCACCCGGAACAATTTGTGATGCGTACCTCAACTAATTATTCTAACGAGATTTGGCAGATTTTCTCGATTTATAAAATTCCTACGACCCAAGATTATTTGGCGATAGATTTTGAAAGCCCAGCGGAAAAAATGGCGCTTGTAGAGAAGCTAAAAGGGCGGTCGGTTTATAATTTCGAAGTGCCATTTAACGAGACGGATCGGATGCTGACCTTCTCGATTCGATATGATGATGAGTATATTGTGGCGGTGCACGGAAAATTGGTGGTACCGGAAGGTGAAGTAGTAGAATAGCTATTCTACTACTTCGCCTTCGACGGCGCCGTCGTCTTTTTGGCTGCTTTTGTCGTCGGACTTTTTCTCGTCTTTTGGAGCTTCCTGTTGATACATTTTCGCGCCGATGGGCATGATTTTGTTCGAAAGCTCTTTGGCGGCGGACTCGAGTTTTTCTTTGTCGGCGTCCTTGTCGCCTAAGACTTCTTTGGCAGCTTTGACGGCTTCTTCAATAGTCTTTTTGTCGTCGTCGCTGATTTTGCCCTTATACTCTTCTGGCATTTTTTCGGCTTGGTAGATCGCGTTTTCGAGCTGGTTTCTGGCGTCGACCGACTCGCGCTTTTTCTTGTCTTCTTCGGCATGGGCCTCGGCCTCGGCACGAGCCTTTTCAATATCCTCTTTGCTCATGTTGCCAGAGTTCTGGATAGTGATGGACTGCTCTTTGCCTGTGCCTTTGTCCTTGGCGGTGACGTTCAAAATACCGTTGGCATCGAGATTGAAAGTAACTTCAATCTGTGGGACACCGCGCGGAGCCGGAGCGATACCATCGAGGATAAAGCGGCCAAGCGATTTATTATCGTTAGCAAATTCGCGCTCACCTTGGAGAACGTGGATTTCTACAGATGGCTGGTTGTCGGCCGCTGTACTAAAGACCTCAGATTTGGACGTTGGGATCGTAGTGTTGCGTTCAATTAATTTCGTACTAACACCACCCATAGTTTCAATACCGAGGGAAAGCGGAGTAACATCAAGGAGAAGTACGTCCTTTACATCGCCCTGGAGAACACCGCCTTGGATAGCGGCACCAACTGCGACAACTTCGTCTGGGTTAACGCCTTGCATTGGGTCTTTACCAAAGAACTTCTTCACTCTTTCGACGACGGCTGGCATGCGGGTCATACCGCCAACCATTACAATTTCGTCGATATCTTTAGCCTCGAGTTTTGCGTCTTTCAAGGCTTTTTTCACCGGTTCCTCTAGGCGATCTAAGAGTGGTTCCACCAGCTCTTCGAGTTTCGCACGAGTCAAAGTATGCTCGAAGTGTTTCGGGCCGTCTTCATCGGCAGTAAGGAATGGAAGATTAATATCGGTAGAGGTGGCGGAAGACAACTCTTTCTTCGCCTTCTCGGCCTCATCCTTAATGCGTTGCATAGCGGCAGCGTCATTTTTAATATCGATGCCGGATTCCTTTTTGAATTCATCGAGAAGATAATTGACGATAATATTATCAAAATCTTCGCCACCGAGGTGAGTATCGCCGTTGGTGGATTTCACTTCAAAGACACCATCACCAAGCTCAAGAATAGAGACATCGAAGGTGCCACCACCGAGGTCGAAGACCACAATTTGTTCATCTTTCTTAGACTCTAGACCATAAGCAAGAGCGGCAGCGGTCGGCTCGTTAATAATACGCTTGACTTCTAGGCCGGCGATTTTGCCAGCATCTTTCGTAGCTTGGCGCTGGGAATCATCAAAGTAGGCCGGGACTGTAATAATAGCCTCTGTCACTTCCTCGCCAAGGAAAGCCTCGGCGTCGGCCTTAATTTTGCTGAGTATCATAGCGGAAATTTCCTCTGGAGTTTCTACCTTGCCGTCTAGTTCAACTGCGGCTTGGTTCCCTTTTTTGACGATTTTGTATGGCATAATATCAAGGTCGTGCTGGACCTCTTTGTCCTCATACTTGCGACCGATGAGACGCTTGATGCCATAAATAGTGTTTTTAGGGTTGGTCACACGCTGACGCTGAGCGACCTTACCGACTAAGCGCTCGCCTTTTTTGGTAACAGCAACCACCGAAGGGGTCGTGCGATCACCTTCAGCATTAGTGATGACCTCTGGTTTGCCAGCTACCATATAGGCAAAAGCCGAGTTGGTAGTACCGAGGTCGATTCCGATAATTTTACTCATATTATTTACTCCTTTACTTGATTTGTGCTTGGCACTCTTCTATGATGAGTGCTAATCTTGGCCTTATTATACCAAACTAGCAATCAAAATGCAAGAGTGCCAAAACAGGGGTAGAGCGAAAATTAAGCGGATTTTTTGAACTTTTTAAAGTGCTTTTTGATAAATTTTGTAATTTCCGCACGATATTGGAAAGCAACAAAACCAAGACCAGCGAGGACGATGGCAATGACAGCGCCAATAGCAATAAAAGAGGAGCCTCCGGTATTAGGAACGTCTACATCATAATCTGCGCCGTCGTTGTTTTTACTTTTGTCTTTCTGGCAGCGATTGGTCTCGGGGTTTCGAACTTGACCTTTGGCACAGGCTTTATAGCATTTGCCGGCAGATTCGACGTACTCATAGCCTTCCTTACAGGATGCGGAGCCGGAAGATTTGGACTTTGAGGATTCAGAAGCAGAATCTTCGGAGTCAACGCTAGCCTTTTTGCAGCGGTTAGTCTCGGGGTTTCGAACTTGGCCTTTAGCACAGGCTTTATAGCATTTGTCGGCAGATTCGACGTACTCATAGCCTTCCTTGCAGGATGCGGAGCCGGAGCTGGAAGATTCTATTTTGGAAGAAGATGCGTCCGAAGATTTTGAGCCAGAAGTAGAGTTGGAATCGGTTGCCTGAGAGTCGGCTTTCTTGCAACGATTGGTCTCGGGATTTCGGACTTGGCCTTCAGCACAAGCCTTATAGCATTTGCCGGCAGACTTAACGTATTCGTAGCCTTCCTGGCAAGACTTAGTGTCAGAGTTGGAAGATTCTGCTTTAGTAGAAACGGTACCAGAAGACTCCGAATCAGAAGAAGACTTGTTGGGATCAGACAAGCTAGAGCTAGATGAATCGGCACCTGAATCTGTCTCATCCGAAGTCTTATCTTCTGTATCACCGGTGCGAATTTTGCGACAACGATTAGTCTCAATGTTTCGCTCCCAACCTTCGGCGCATTTTTTATAGCATTTGCCGACTGACTCGACATACTCATATCCTTCTTTGCAACTAGGCGGAGAATCGGTAGCGAAAATATTGGTTGATTTTAGCGGAAGGAGCGTGGCCGCGAGGGCCAAGAAAATGTTGAGTGCACAAGGCGCAATAAATTTAAATTTTTTCATGTTTTCATCGTAATACAAATTTGAAAAAAATTACAATCATAACCTTTTTGCAAAAGCGTTGGATTGTGATTTTTAATAGAAGTCAGGGCGTTGTAAATAATGTTTTTTGTACGGCTTATGTTTATCTTAATTCTTATGGTATAATTAAGGTAATGGGAAATGTGGTAGATATATTAATGATCGCTTTGGCGGCAGTAACTGCGGCGAGCTTGCAGCTCGGGACAGGAACTCTGTTGCTACTTTATCACGAGACATTAGGACGAAAAATTCCTAAGCGCACCAAGAAGATTACTTGGGGATATATCCTAGGGGCTTTCTTATTCGTGATGTTGGAGCTGGCAACGGCGGCTTTGGTAATTTTGGTTAGCGCGGGAGGAGCCTTGAGCAATGAAGCTTTGATTATTGTAAGCGGTTTGGCGGTTTTAATGGCAATCTTGGTGCTTTTATGCTACTACCGTCGCGGGAAAAATGCGATGCTTTGGGTGCCAAATTTTGTAGCAAAATATCTGAAAAAGCGTGCTAATAAGGCCGACACAGTGGCGGAAGGAATTGCGCTCGGAATGACGACAGAGCTAGGAGAATTGCCATTTATGTTGGTACTGATTGTTATTGCGGCTAATTCCCTGATTAATTTACCACGAGCGGAAATAATTTTAGCAATAGCGGGATATGCTTTGATAATAGTTATGCCTTTACTGATAACGAAAGTGCTTATAAAAAATGGTGAAAATCTAGTGAATATTCAGAAGGCACGCGTGAAAAACAAAACTTTTTTGAAGATTTTTACGAGCGTTTGCTATGTAGCGATGGCGGCATTTTTAATTGCTTTTAAGGTTATGGAGCGTTAAATGGGAATCGTAAAAAAGGCAAAGCAAAAATATACTCATGTAAAAGCAGTGCGCGAGGAGACCGCAAAAACTGCTCGTAGGGACAAAAAGAAAACCAAGTTCTCCAAGAAAAAGCTGATTCAGGAGATTATGTTCGAAGCGAAAGTACTAAATCGGCATCTTGGAGCGACCAAAATTATTGCAGAAAAGACGGCAGATGAGGTGGAAGAATGGGCAGAAAAGAGAGCCTACATTACGGAAGAAGATATCACTAGAGTAGCGAGCGAAAAACTGAAAAAATACGACAAAGATTTGGCCTATATTTATAAAAATCGTGGTAAAATAATATAAAGATGGGAAAGAATTATAATTACGACATAATAGTGATTGGGGGCGGTGCGGCTGGTATCACGGCGGCGCGTAATTTGGCGAAGGCCAAGAAAAAAGTAGCGCTAATCGAGGCGAGGAGACTCGGTGGGGCAAGCCTCAATTATCGAGATATTCCTTATGCGGCGGCGCTGAATTTTGCGCATCTCTACGCAGAGGCGATGGCGGGGGTAAAATTCGGTATTACCTCTACTAATTTAAGATATAATTATCCGACAGCGCAGAAAGTACAGCTCAGAGCGATTGCGAAAGCTGGCGAGAAAGTCTCCAAAAAGATTCTAGAAGAGGAAGGTATTACTTGTATATCTGGGTTGGCACATTTTATGTCGTCTGAGGAAATTTCGGTACGCAGAAGAGTACCTACAGATTTGACCGCTGAGGAAGCAAAAGCGGGAGACAATGGCCAGACACTCCGGGCGGCGAAATTCTTGATTGCGACGGGCTCGGTGCCAAAAGTCTCAGAAATTACTGGACTAAAAGACGTTCCGCATTATACGCCTGAGACCGTACTAAGAATAGAACGACTGCCGAAAAGTATGATGGTGATTGGTGGTGGCTCTAGTGGCGTAGAGATTGCGGAGTATTTCGCGGGTCTAGGCGTGAAAGTAGTGATTGTAGAGCTCGCCGAGAGATTATTACCAAGAGAAGATGAAGAAGTCGGCCAGCTTATGGCGGCGTACCTAGAAAAGCGATTGGGTGTGAAGATCTTGACAAAAACTAGAGCGGTAGCAGCTCAAAAGGACACGATCTCGCCGAGAATCACATTGGCCCATGGCGGACAAGAAAAAGCGGTCCGCGTAGAGTGTGTAGTAGCGGCGACTGGTTCGAAGCCCAATACGGATTTGGGGCTGGACAATGCTAAGGTGAAATTTGATACTAAAGGAATTTACGTAGAGAAGACTTTGCAGACTACTGCGAAGAATATCTATGCAGCTGGAGACGTAGTAGGGGGAGATAGCGCGACGGAGTTAGCGAACTATGAGGCGGGAGTAGCGGCGGCAAATATGCTCGGCCGGAATAGGACTTTAGTGAATTATAACGGATTTACTAGGACTGTAAATACTAATCCGCAGATTGCGACGGTAGGTATGACGGAAGACGATTTAGTAAAAAGAGACTTGAAATACAACAAGGCGATGTTGCCACTTTCCGCGGTGACAGCTTCGGTAACCTCGGATTTGAAACTCGGCTTCATTAAGATGTTATCCAATTCACAAGGCAAGGTTCTAGGTGCGACAATGATGGCGCCAAATGCGGCGGCGAATTTACAAGAAATTGCATTATGTATTAGGCATGGTTTGTCGGTAGTAGAAGTGGCGAGTACACCACATCCGAACGATGACTGGGGCGAACTGGTGAGGTTGGCCGCGAAGAAACTAGTCTAGGTATTGACGAATAATTTGTTTTGGTGTATACTATTTTGGTATCAATAAATGGTACGTTAAAATTGATGTCGCGGGGTAGAGCAGTCTGGTAGCTCGTTTGGCTCATAACCAAAAGGTCGTTGGTTCAAATCCAACCCCCGCCACCATATTGATACCGAAAACGGGCCCACGATGTCCCCCCATCGCGGGTCCGTTTTTGT
>CAYRGP010000004.1:0-39436 GCA_964423995.1 uncultured Candidatus Saccharibacteria bacterium | reverse complement strand
CCATCACGAATTTAATGCGAACTTACATCGAAAGCTACAAAGACCTTCCTGTCTACGCCTATCAGTTCCAGACCAAATTCCGAAATGAGCTCCGCGCCAAATCTGGGATTCTTCGGACGCGCGAATTCTTAATGAAAGACCTCTATTCCTTCTCTCCGGACGAGGAGAGCCATCAGGCTTTTTACAAAAAAGCCGAAGACGCCTACAAAAAGATTTACGAACGCGTCGGTCTCGGCGATTGTACTTACGAAACTTTTGCCTCCGGTGGTATTTTCTCGAAATTCTCCCATGAATTCCAGACCATTCTAGACGTTGGTGAGGACACCATTTATTACAACGAGGACAAATCCGTAGTCCTAAACGAAGAAGTCTTGCTCCCAGAAGTTTTAGACGAATTAGGCGTCAAAAAGGAAGATTTAAAATCTGCTCGCGCTGCTGAAGTCGGAAACATCTTCACTTTGAGATATAAATATTCCGAACCTCTTGATCTGGAATATACCGCCAAAGACGGCAGTCGGAAAACGGTTTTTATGGGCTGCTATGGCATCGGCATCTCGCGCGTCATGGGTGTAATTGCCGAAAAGTATGCGGACGACAAAGGCCTAGTCTGGCCTATGAATATCGCGCCTTACAAAACTTATCTTATCGCTATTGGTAATGAGGCCGAAAAACTAGCCGAAAAATACGAGTCCGAAAATCCCGAGACAATCCTTTATGATGACACCTCCGCTCGCCCCGGCGAAAAATTCAAAGATGCTGAGCTTATCGGTATACCTTATCGTGTCGTGATTTCCGACAAAACCCTTGCCGAAAATTCCGCTGAGCTTACCGACCGCCAAACTGGCGAGACCAAGCTCGTCGCATTAGACCAGCTCAAATTTTAAATTAACTATTGAATTTAATCATTTAAAGTAGTAAAATAACCTAGACTTTATTATCCGAAAAGCAGGAATATATCATGAAAAAAAATGTCAATCTAACTAAAGAGGGGAAAAAGGCTCTTGAAGAAGAGTTAGAGCAGCTGATTGCTCGTCGCCCCGAAATTACCGAGAAAATCGCCACTGCTCGCGCTTTTGGTGACCTTTCTGAAAACGAGGAATACAGCTCTGCCAGAGCCGAACAAAAAACCGTCGAAAACCGTATTTTAGAGATAGAAGATATCTTGAAAAATGCTAAGGTGATTCGCTCCGCCGCACACAGCAAAGTTGCTATTGGTGCCACCGTCAAGGTCAAAATCAGCAATAAAATTCAGACTTATTCTATCGTCGGCCCAGTCGAGGCCAACCCGCTCGAAGGCAAAATCTCCAACGAATCCCCGCTTGGCAAAGCCTTACTTGGTCTTAGTGTTGATGAATCTACAACTTTCAACGACAAGACCGTCAAAGTCCTCGAAATTTCTTGAGGATATGCTATAATTAATCCATGGTACAACTATCTGACTATCGCGACGAAAGATTAAAAAAGCTCTCCGAAATTAAAGCTCGGGGGATTAATCCTTATCCTTCCGCATCTAGTCGCGATACTAAAATTGGCAACATCTTAGAAAATTTCGATGAATTGAACGGCCAGAACGTCACGATCGCTGGACGTATCGTCGCTATTCGTAGTTTTGGTAAATTAGCTTTTGTTAAAATCCGTGATTACAGTGGCGAAGTCCAGATTTTCATGAAAGCCGAGGGAGAGGGGAGAGATGGGTTCTTCGGCGCGAAAGATATCAAGCTTCTTGATACCGGCGACTTCATTGAGGCGACCGGTCTAATCGGAAAAAGCCAGACAGGCGAAATCTCTGTTTTCTGTAATTTTGTCCGACTTCTGACAAAATCTCTGCGTCCGCTCCCGGGGCGAGACGGTTTTACGAACAAAGAAGAGCGTTTTCGTCGTCGCTATGTCGATATGAACGTAAACCCCGAGGTTAGAGAGCGTATGGTTCGCCGCAGCAAATTCTGGCAAGCCACTCGTGATTTTATGAATAGTCATGGCTTTATTGAAGTTAATACCCCTGTATTAGAGCACACCACTGGTGGCGCAGACGCCAAGCCTTTCGTCACCCACATGGATGCTTTAGATGAAGATTTTTACCTGCGCATCTCACAAGAATTACCTCTAAAACGTCTGCTCGGAGCTGGCTTTGAAAAGGTCTATGATATCGGCCCTCGCTTTAGAAACGAAGGCGTAGACGACGAACATCTACCAGAGCATATCGCTTTTGAGTCTTACTCCGCATACGACAATTATGAAGATGGCATGGATTTATACGAGGAGATGCTTAAATACGTCGCCAAAGAAACTTGGGGGACTTTAGAATTTCATGTCAACGGTTTCGATATTAACCTCGACCAGAAATGGCCTCGCATCAAATACGCTGATTTACTACGCGAAAAATACGATGTCGATGTTTTCAATCCTGATAGAGAACAGCTAAAATCCATTCTAGTAAGAGACTGGAAGACTGAAGATATGTCGGCCGACGCCTTCAAGAAAAAGCTAGACGAAATGTCCACCGCTCATCTTATTGATAACGTCTGGAAATTAATTCGCAAAACTTCCGCCGGCCCTTATTGGCTTATTGAGGAACCTCTCTCCCTTAGTCCGCTCGCCAAAGTCTCTCCGGAAAACCCCCTCGTCACCGAAAGATTTCATCCTATTATCGCCGGAACTGAAATGGGTAATGGTTACTCCGAGTTAAACGACCCTCTAGATCAATTAGAGCGCTTTAAAGAACAGCAGGCTCTACGCGATGCCGGCGATGATGAAGCCCAGATGTTAGATGAAGATTTTGTCGAAATGCTAGAATACGGTATGCCTCCTGCCTGTGGTTGGGGTAACAGCGAACGCAACTTCTGGCTCCTAGAAGGCGTCTCTGGCCGCGAAGGCGTCCCATTTCCAATCATCAAATCTTTGCGTTAAATCTTTTTAATTATATTGGTTTTTATAAGCTTGTGATATAATAGAAAAAAGGAGTTTTGCTATGTCAAAAGTAATGATCGTGGGGACTGGCAATGTGGGCGCCTCTATTGCTTATTGTTTAATCAATCAACGCACCGCTGTCTCAGAGCTTGTTCTGACCGATATTAATATGGAAGATGCCGAGGGGGAGGCCATGGACCTTCGCGATGCACTCGCGGTTTCGCCGTCTTACATGAAGATAAAATCTGGTGATTACAGCGAGGCGGGTGATTGTGATATCATTATCATTACTGCTGGCATCCCCCAAAAGCCGGGCGAATCGCGCATGGATTTGCTGAAGAAGAACGCCGCCATTTTCAAAGATATGATTGGCGCGATTATGGACAATGGCTTTAATGGCATTTTCATCGTCGTTTCCAATCCTATGGATGTTTTAACTTACTTAACTTGGAAATATTCCGGCCTCCCCGCCGAGAAAGTCATCGGTTCCGGGACTATCTTAGATTCTGCTAGGCTCCGCTACAAGGTCGCCGAGCGGCTTGATATTCACCCAAAATCCGTCCACGCTTTCCAAGTTGGCGAACATGGCGATACTGAGTTCGCCCTCTGGTCTTCCGCTAACGTAGCCGGCCAGCCCATTACTGAGCTTCTCAATCAAAATACCCTAGATGAAATCGAAGATTTCGCCCGCAATGAGGCCTATGATATTATCGAGAAAAAGGGTTCTACCCACTATGGGGTTGGCGCTTGCGTGACCAAACTCTTAAGCTGTATTCTTGGCGATGAGCGCAGAATTTTGCCAGTGTCGAGCTACGACGATTTCACTGGCGTCTACAATGGATTCCCAACTATTATTGGCAGAGAAGGAATTATCCGCCGTGTCGGTGTTCCTCTCACCGAAGAAGAGGGAATTAAAATGCAAAAATCAGTCAACGCTTTAAAAAATGCAATTAATGAAATAGGAGAATAATATGAATACAGTTACAATTATTGACGGCGAAGAAGAAGTCAAAACTAGCAAAGCCCCAATTATAGTTTCAGCAATTGCCATCATTATTGGTATCGGGGGTATTGTTTTCGGTCTTGTCCAGAAAGCCGGCAAAGATAGCCTCAATACACGCATTTCCAATCTCGAGCAAAGTGTAAACACTCATGTAGCCGAAGTCGAGGCATTAAAAGACCAGTTGATTGATAACGGCATCAAGCCAATTGTCGTCACTACCACCGAGACGAAAACCGCTAGCAACGACAAGGTAGATACTAGCTCATCCGGTAGTTCCTCTGCAGACGATAAGAACGAGAGCAAGAAAGACGACACCAAAGACACCAAAAAAGACTCCGCCGGAGAAGGTTATAGTGACATAGTTGTAGATCCGGGTAGCGACTGGAAAGTGAAATTCTATCTGCCAAATGGCATCAAAAATCTCAACTATATGTATCCTTCCGGCAACTCTATCACTGTCACTAGCATTACTACTGCCTCCAAAACCTACGATTCCGACACTTGCGCCAGCGGATTTGGCCAAGTTATCATCGGCGGCTCCACTGGCGAGAAACTCTATAGTGACTCCAAGGGCACATACTACTATGTTGCGCCATCCGGCAATAAATGCTCCGGCACCGACTACAACACCGCCGTTTCGCTCACCAAAAAGCTCTTCCAGAGCATCAAGGCTAAGTAATGAGAACCAGGAGAAGTACAATCACTGTTCTCGAGGGGATACGGAGCCTGGCAAGGCGAGTATTAGCGCCAAAACCCCTGTGGCGACAGGGGTTTTGGACGCGCCCCGAGAGAATAGCGATTGTACTTCCTATTACGTTATTATGCTTTTTCGGCGTCGCTCCTGTCTCTGCCGCTTCCGACCCCAGCCTCTATTTCGAAGACGCGACTTTTGACTATTATCTAGAAAAAACCGACACTGGCACCAAGCTAAAAGTCAAAGAGACTTTAAACGCTGTTTTTTCCGAGCAAAGCACTAGTCACGGCCCTATCCGTACTATTCCATTTACCAATCAAGCCGGGAAAAATATCACCGTCGATGATTTGAAAATTACCGTCACTAGAAATGGCGAGAAAGAAACCGTTGCCGACATTAACAAAGAAGATAATTATTATAAAGTAAAAATCGGCAGTAGTAGTAAAACTGTTCAGGGTAAGCAGACCTACGTTTTAGAATATGAATTTAAAAATGTTATCACCGAATATGATACTGCCGGCAAAGATGTCTCTGGCTCTGGTGGGGATCACCAAGAGCTCTATTGGGACACTAATGGTACTGGCTGGCCGAATGAATTCAAATCCGTTACTGCCAACGTCCATTTCGCCGAGAATTACCCCGTAAAAGAGCCCGCCTATTGTTATACCGGCTACTCTGGCAGTAACAAAAAAGACTGTACGGTTACTCGTACCGCTGATGGCTTTACTTTTAAGACCACTAAGTCCCTAAGGGCGAACGAAAACATGACCTTCGATATTGAATTCCCAGCTGGGACTTTTGTTGTCCCGGTGTATAATAATTATTTATTAATCATTATCTTCTCTGGAATCTGCGCACTTTCGGTTATCATTATTCTATGTTCTATCAAAAGGTATCTAAAGTACGCTAGCAAAAATCGCAAATTTGCCCAAAACCTCCTTACCGCGCCTCAGTATCTACCAGAAAAAGAGCTGACAGTCGCCGAAGCAGGAGAAATTTACCTAAAAGACAGCAAGCCAACCGAAACCGCCACGCTTTTAGAGCTCGCTATTTCGCACAAAGTCCAGCTCATTTCCGAAGAGACTGTCACCAAAGTCCTCGGGAAGGAAAAGACTGTCTGGAAAGTCAAAGTTGAAGATTTAACTGATATCACTTTTCCACAAGAAAAGGTCCTTCGTATTCTCACCGGTGGCGCCATGCCTAAAAATGGAGAAGTCATCGAAATTAAAAAACGTACCGCCACCTCCACGCTCGCTGATCTGTCCAGAAGTTACAAATCTAGCGCCCGCTCATTACTAAAGAAAAAGAATTTTCTCGAAAGTTTTGCTCCTAGCACCAAATCTTCTAGCATTAGCTCAACTATCACCGTCTCTCTCATCATTGCTGCCATCTTTGGTCTCGTAGCAGCACCATTCGTTTGGATAGTCCTCAAAGACCCTGCCGATTTTAATATCTATGGCTATCTAGTCGGTAGTCCTTGGCTCATTTATGCTGGTCTAGTCGTAATATTTATTACCTTCCTTACCGCCATGGGTCTTAGCGCTTGTACTGCCAAATACAAAGGCTACACCGAAAGAGGCTTAGAAGCCTCCAATTATCTCGATGGGCTTAAACTCTACATCGCCATGGCCGAAAAGGAGCGCTTGGAATTCAATCAGTCCGCCAAGAACGCGCCAAAAGATGAAAAAGGCCTCGTCCGGCTCTATGAAAAACTTTTGCCATACGCTTGTCTCTTCGGTCTCGAGGAGAGCTGGCTAAAAGAGATCCAGAAATATTATGAGGCCCTAGATTATACTCCAGATTGGTATAACGGCACCGACATCTTAACATATAGTATTCTCCACAACATGATACATACCACCTCTTCCACAATTTCTTCCAATGCTTCTTGGCACAGTTCTTCCTCTTCCTCTGGCTTTTCCGGCGGCGGAGGGGGCGGATTCTCCGGCGGGGGCGGTGGCGGAGGGGGCGGCGGTAGCTGGTAATTGCTCATGCTTTGTACCGCTATTTTCGAAGGGATACGGAGTTACGACGAGTATTAGCGCCGCGCCCCCGCGACGGCGGGCGGCGCGGACGCGCCCCGAGAAAATAGTGATGCATAGCATAAGTTATAAAATATATGGTATAATTACACTATGTTAGACGTTAATTTCATTAGGGAAAACCGTGCTTTGGTGGAGAAAAGTGCGAAAGAAAAGGGTTATAAAGACGTCAGTATTGAAGACATCTTAAAGCTCGATGACAATAGAAAAGTTAAACTTCAGGAGGTCGAAAAGCTCCGAAAAGAGCGGAATGAGACTGCCGCCAAAATGAAAGGCGGGAAGCCGTCCCCAGAGCTCATCAAAAAGGGCAAAGAAATCAAAGAAGAATTAGCAACTTTAGAGAGTGCGCTCGGAGAGATTGAGACTTCCTTAAAAGACGCCTTAAAATCCGTGCCAAATATCATTTTTGACGATGTCCCGCTTGGTGGAGAAGAGTGTTCAGTAGAAGTCAAAAAATGGGGTGAACCCAAAAAATCTGGGGTAGACCACTTAGACTATGCTACAAGTCGCGGTTGGCTCGATTTCGAACGCGGCGCCAAAGTCGCTGGTGCAAAATTCTATTATCTAAAAGGTGACTTAGCGCTCCTCGAGAATGCACTTCTTCAATACGGCCTTTCCATCGTCTTAAAACATGGTTTTACCCCCATGGATGTCCCCGATATGGTTTCTTCCAAGGTACTAGAAGGCGCCGGCTTTGCGCCGAAATCTAGCGACCAAAGCGATGAATATTACATCGAGGGAGAAGACCTCGTGATGATTGCTACTGCCGAAATGCCAATTACCGGCTACCACATGGACGAAATTCTTGACGAAAAAGATTTGCCGCTAATGTACGCTGGCTTTTCCGCCTGTTTTAGAAAAGAGGCTGGCGCTTATGGTAAATACACCAGAGGTCTTTTCCGTGTCCATCAGTTCAATAAACTAGAAATGTACGTCTTCTGCCTACCTGAACAGTCCCAAGAAATCCACGAAAAATTACTACAGATAGAGGAAGAAATCTGGCAAGGGCTCAATATTCCTTATCATGTCATCAATATCGCCGCCGGAGATTTAGGCGCTCCCGCTGCCAAAAAATATGATTTAGAGTATTGGTCTCCAGTTAACCAGAAATACCAAGAGCTAACCTCTTGCTCCAACTGTACAGACTTCCAAGCCCGCTCTGTTAATACCCGTGTCCGCCGAAAGGACGGCAAAATCGAAACCGTCCACACCTTAAATGGTACTGCCGTCTCTCTAGCGCGTACCCTTGTAGCCTTCCTCGAAAATTACGCCGAGGAAAACGGTAAAGTAAAAATCCCAGAAGTCCTACGCCCTTATCTTGGCAATAAAGCTGAATTGTAATTTTTACTCTATAAAGTGTTAAAAAGTATGGTAGAATAGTATAAAAGGAGTTTTTATGATTGAGAAAATAGAAATTACAGGCAGTAATTACAAGCCTACTGAGAGCTTCAAGAAGTATGCCGAAAAGCGTATTGGCAAATTAGACCGTTATCTCCCGAAGGGGAACAAGAAAGATGTCATCGCCAAAATTGTCGTGACCGAGGTAGACCGTGCTCATGGCAATAAATACGAAATTTCCGCCGCAATGGAAATCCCAGGTGGCAAGGTTATCGCCGCAAAGGACGAATCTTCCAATGTCTTCGCCGGTATCGACATTATCGAGGCCAAGCTCATGGGGCAAATTCGCCGTTACAAATTAGAGAAAAACCCTCATCTTCGTAAAAACCCTATCAAGCGCTTATTTAGGAAAGGATAACCGTATGGCCGAAAAAGTCAAGAAAGCGGCAGTGGGCACCGATCAAGTAAAAACTCCAAAAGTCAAAAAAGAGAAGGCGCCCTCCGATAAACTCGCCGATAAAACTGCCATGACTAAATTCCTTCAGGGAATTTTTGGTGACGCCCAGAAAAAGATTCTGAAACGTTACTACAAGCGCGTTCTAGAGATTAATAAACTAGAAGAAAAATACCAGAAAATGTCCGACAAGGATTTAAAGACCCAGACCGAAATCTTCCGCGAGAAAGTCAAAGACCTAGAGGACGACAAGCTCGAAAAGGCGCTTGATGAAATTCTAAATGACGCTTTCGCGGTCGCCCGCGAGGCTACTTTGCGCACGCTCAAAATGCGCCATTTCGATGTCCAGCTCATCGGTGGCATGGCTCTCCATGAAGGTAACGTCGCCGAGATGAAGACCGGTGAGGGCAAGACTTTAGTTGCTCTCCTCCCAGCTTATCTTAACGGCTTGACAGGGAAGGGTGTTCATGTTGTAACCGTGAACGATTACCTTGCTCAGCGTGACGCCGGCTGGAACGGCCCAGTTTACCATTTCTTAGGACTCTCTGTAGCCGTCATCATTAACGAGGCGAGCTTTATCTACGACCCGAAATACGAGAACGAAGACCACACCGACGAGCGCTTAGTCCATCTAAAACCTTGCACTAGGAAAGAGGCTTATGCCGCCGATGTTACTTATGGCACTAATAATGAATTCGGGTTCGATTATCTCCGCGACAACATGGTGAACGATCCTCAGTATCTCCGCCAGAGGACTCTTAACTATGCTATCGTAGATGAGGTAGATTCCATCTTAATCGATGAGGCGAGGACTCCACTCATTATTTCCGCTCCGGCCGGCGATAACCCAGAGGCTTACTATCAATTTGCAAAAATCGCCGCCCAGCTCGGCCCGGATGACTATATTCAAGACGAAAAACATCGTTCCGTCCTTTTGACCGACAAAGGTGTGGATAAGGTCGAGAAAATCCTCGGTCTAGATAATCTCTACTCTACTGAAAATACTCGCTTAGTCTATCATATGGACCAGGCTTTACGCGCTGAGGTTGTCTTCAAGCGTGACAAAGATTACGTAGTCACCAATTCTGGCGAAGTTATTATCGTTGATGAGCATACCGGCCGTCTCATGCAAGGCCGCCGCTACAACGAGGGTCTCCACCAGGCTATCGAGGCCAAGGAAGGCGTCCAGGTCAAGCAAGAATCCATGACCCTCGCCACGATTTCTTTCCAGAATTTCTTCCGTCTTTATCGCAAGCTCGCCGGTATGACCGGTACTGCTTACACCGAGGCCGAGGAATTCCAGCAGATTTACAATCTTGATGTCATTCAGATTCCACCTAATAGGCCCATCGCTCGTGTTGACAAAGATGATTTGATTTTCCGCACCGAGGCCGGCAAGCTCCGCGCCATTGTCCGTGAAGTAGAATCCTACCATAAAAAGGGTCAGCCAGTACTAATTGGCTCCGCCTCCATCGTCAAAAACGAGCTCATTGCCAAGTATCTCGACGAGGCCAAGCTCCCATACCAGCTCTTAAACGCTAAGAATAACGAACGTGAGGCCGCCATCATCGAAAAGGCCGGCGAAAAGGGTGCGATTACTTTGGCTACCAACATGGCTGGTCGTGGTACCGATATCAAGTTGTCTGATGATGTGAAAAAACTCGGCGGACTCGTCGTCATTGGCTCAGAGCGCCACGATAGCCGCCGCGTAGATAACCAGCTCCGCGGTCGTGGTGGCCGCCAGGGTGATCCAGGCACGACTCAGTTCTTCGTTTCCTGCGAAGATGATCTCATGCGTATTTTCCAGGGCGACCGTATCTCGATGTTAATGAAACGCCTCGGCGTAGATGAGGATACTCCTATCCAGACCAAATCCGTCTCCAAAACCCTCGAGGCTGCTCAAAAGCGCATCGAAGGATTCAACTTCGACTCTCGTAAAAATGTCGTCCAATACGACAATGTCATCAACCGTCATCGCAAAGTCGTCTACACTATGCGCCGCAAAATTCTAGATGGCGAGAACATTCACGATGAAATTGAGCGTTTAATGAAAGAGTGTGCTGCGGATCTTACTATTGATTCTTCGCGCGTTAACAAGAATTTTGACAAAGAGTTCAAATCCGTCTTCCCGGTGTTAGATGATGATCTCATTAATACCATCGGGACTCTCCGGAAAGAAAAGGAGCGCGAGAAGCTCGCCCTTACCGCCATCAAAGAAGCTTATCTAAAGAAAGAGGAAGAGTTCGGCGAAGAACAAATGCGCATCATCGAGCGCGAGGTTTATCTGCGCGTGCTTGATACTCTCTGGATGCAACATCTTGAGAATATGCAACACCTAAGAGAGGGCATCCACTGGCGTAGTGTTGGCCAGCGCGATCCGCTCGTAGAATATCGCAGCGAGTCTCAAAAGCTCTTCGATTCCTTACAGAAAAATCTGCGTGAAGAAGTCCTGAAGATTCTACTCACACTTACCAAGCAAGAAGCTGTCGCTACCGAAGTTACCGATGGCGAGCAATACGATTCCGAGCTCACTAAAATGGCAGAAGGTGCCACTGAGCGCGGCGTTAACGAAATCAGCAAAGGCGAGAAGAATCTTGATTCTGAATTTTCCGACGAGCCAGCCAAGTCCAAAGTCACAAAACGCGCCACTTCCAAGAAAAAGTCCAAAAAGAAGAAAAGCAAGAGGAAGAAGTAATTCGTGAAACATAGCGTCGACGAAATTGCCCTCAGAAACGGCGCCAAGGGGCTACTTATCAATGTCCCGAACGCTAGTGTCATGAACATCAAAGTCCAGTTCCGGGCGGGCATGCGTTACGCTAAAAAGCCCGAGCTCCACGAAATCGCCCATGTCGTCGAGCATCTTAGTTTCGGCGCCAATGCCAAATTTAAAGATGAGCAGGCTTTTGAGACCGAATTTACTAAAAATGGAGCTTACCACAACGCTTGGACTTCCGATCTTTCCGTCTGTTATGAGGCTGAGTGTGCCGATTTTGAATGGGATCGTATCCTAGATTTGCATCGCATCGCCATCACCGAGCCCCGCTTTAATGACGAGGAACTAAAGAGCGAAAAGGCCACCGTCCGGTCCGAGCTAACCGGCTACCTTAATGATTATGGCCGCCTAATTTGGCCTCGCCTCATGGCTGCCACCGGCGAGAATATCCCGAATTTACGTGAACGTTTAAATACCGTTTCCAATATCGAATTGAAAGACATCCGCGAGCATTATCGTCGCACACATACCGCCAACAATATGCGTTTCGTAATTGCCGGTCGTCTACCTCGCCGCCGCAAACGCCAAATCATAAGACAGCTCGAAAACTGGAATTTAAAAGAAGGCGAGAGATTGGAGGCACCAATCGACCAACTCCACTTAGCCGAGCCGGTGCTGATTCGCCGCAAAGACGCCAGCAACATCACCTTCGGTTTTTCTTTTATTACCCCGCGCAAGCTTTCCTCCGAAGAGCTCCGCATTATGGATTGTCTAAATCATATTCTAAACGGCACCACTTCTTCCCGCATTTTTGGCCAGGCCAGAAAACGCGGCCTCATCTACAGCATGGGCTCTTCGCTCACTAATGGCATTCATAATTCGTCTTGGGATTTTGATGGCGAAGTCAATTTAGAAACTTCCGACGAGCTTTTTGCCCTCATCAAAAAGGAACTCGGCAAAGTCTTAAATGGCGAAATTAGTGATGCCGATATTGAGTCTGCCAAATCTTATGCACTCGGCCGCCACCAAATGAGTGCACAAACCGTCTCCCAAATTTCCGATTATTACTCCGATTCTTATTTTCTCGGCGGCGACATCGAAGATTATTCCAAAATTCCCGGTATTATTAATTCTATCGATAAGTCTAAGATCGTCCAGCTTTCCCGCGAATATGCCGATTCCGGCATCAAAGGCTTCGCCGCCGTCGGCTCTTGCGAAAAAGCCACTATCACCTCTCTGGCCGCTCATCTAGACCTCTAATTTGCCATTTTACCCCTGTTGTGCTACAATTTAACAAAGGAGGAAGCTATGCAAAAAATCGCTATTTTGGGCTACGGCCTAGAAGGAAAAAGTGTAGAAAAATATTTTAAAGGCAAAGCCGACATTACTATTTTTAATAATTTCAAAGAGTTACCAGACACCAGCAAATTCGACTTAGTCTTCCGCACTCCTTCAGTTAAAGTGCCAGAAAACGAGCCGAAAAATTGGACTTCCGTCACTAAATATTTCTTTGAGCATTGCCAAGCTAAAATCATCGGCGTAACCGGTACCAAGGGTAAGGGTACTACTTGCACTATGATTAAGGAACTTCTTGAATCCTTCGGTAAAACCGTTTATTTAGTTGGAAATATTGGCGAGCCTGCCATTGACTCTCTCGACCGAATTGGAGAAGAAGACGCGGTAGTATACGAACTCTCCAGCTTTCAGCTTTGGGATCTTGACGTATCTCCTGATGTCGCCGTCGTCCTCCGGATTGAGCCGGACCATCTCAATGTCCATAAAGATTTCGACGATTATGTTTCCGCCAAGGCTAATATCGCCAAGTCCCAATACCCCGAAGATTCTTTAATTTATTTCCGTTTGAACCCAGTCAGTAAAAGTTTCGCTCATATTGGCCCGGCAAGAAAAATTGCCTATCCTTATATCGCCAAAGAAGGAAATGTAACCACAGATTTTGAGAATACCGAAATTGCTAAGGATCTTTTTGAAACGCTCCCGCTTATTGGCAAGCATAACCAAGAAAATCTTGAGGCCGCTCTCCTTGCTACTTATGCCTATCTCTGTCCCCAAGAATCTTATCTAAATTGGCTAGAGCAAAATCAATCCACTATTAAAAAAGCCATCGAAAAAATGGCTCCTCTCCCCCACCACATTGAGTTTATCCGAGAATTAAATGGCGTCAAATATTACGACGATTCCTTCTGCACAGTCTTTCCGGCTCTTGATGTCGCCATCAAATCGTTCCAGAATCAGCCGCTTGTACTAATTGCTGGCGGCAGTAGCAAAGGTACCGACCTTACGCCCGTAAAACGCGCAATTTTCGATAATCCCAATCTTGTAAAAGCTGTCCTAATCGGCGAAACTGCCGGCGAGCTCGCTAGTGGTGAAGATGCCGAAAAATATGTCTTAGCCGGTACAGATTTCCCAAAAGCCATCGAAACCGCCAAGGACCTCGCCGAGAAAGCCGGGAAGGGCGCCATTGTCCTACTCTCGCCCGCCGCTGCCTCTTTTGATATGTTCGAAAGCTACAAAGACCGCGGTAATAAGTTCCAAAAAATCGTGAATTCGCTCTAATCCTTACAAAAAATGCCCCGAGCTTACGCTCGGGGCTCACCCCCTTTCTAGCCCAGATTAATCGCCTTCAAAAGCGCGACCAGGCTCGGGAATTCTCGAGAACTAACGCAGAATTGACAGAAATTGCCATTTTTAATGGTCGCCACTTCCGCGCAGTCTTTCGAACTATAAATGTACAGCTCCCCCTCCCGTATATCTTCGCCGTATTTTGCGGTGTAAGCCATCAGGGGTTTAGTACCGCAAACAACGTCTGCATCAATTTTTAAACTGTTTAAAAATTGCTGAACATTGTCCTGCGTCAACGCGTCGCCTTCGAGACACAACACGTGGCATTCATCTGCCACGAAAGCCACAGCGAACACTTCATAATCATCAGTATACGCCGTGATATCGGTCGCGATTTCCTTAATCGCCCGCTTGACCTCTATCCGGTCTTCCGGCCCGCGTGCGCTGAAATCATAGATTTTTGATCTCTCCATGTTTTCAGCCACTGCCGACATTACATTCATGTTTCTCAGACTCATTTTTCCACCTCCTGTATGAGTAAGAAACAGGGAACTCCCTATTAACGTGCAACAATATCCTATATTATACATCAAAACACCGCAAAAGTCAAGATTTCCTCTCTATCTAGCCTATGCTATAATAGGTAGAATGGAGAAAAAACTAGAAAATCTGCAATCCGAAATCAAAAAAGCCTGGGAAAAGCTAGAGTTGGAGCGAAAAATAGCTAACTTAAGCGACTTAGAGTCGGAAATTCTAGACCCAGAGCTCTGGAAAAATCCTGAAAATGCCCGCGAAAAAAACGAAAAATTCGCTAGGCTAAAAGAAGAAGTTGAGCCTTGGCAAATTCTCAAAACCCAGACCGCAGACTTAAAAGAACTGTTGGCCCTCGGCGAGCCCGATTTAGAGTCCGAGATCGAAGCCCAAATCGACGTCTTAGCAAAAACTTTCGAGAAGTTAAAAAAGACTCTCCGTTTTACGGGTCCCTATGATCATAACAATGCTGTTTTACGCATCACCTCTGGCGCCGGCGGCACTGAAGCGATGGATTGGGCCGGAATGTTGGAGCGCATGTATCTTAGATACTGCGAGAAAAACAGCATCAAAGCCCAGCTCATCGAGCGCCAAGCCGGAGAAGAAGCTGGTATTAAAACCGCTGTTTATGAACTTACCGGCCAAAATATCTATGGTAATTTCAAATCCGAGCATGGCGTTCATCGACTCGTCCGTCTCTCGCCTTTCAACGCCGATAATCTCCGCCAGACTTCCTTTGCCCTCGTCGAAATTTTGCCAATCATCGACAACCCTACCGACATTGAAATCGACGAAAAAGATTTGCGTATCGATACTTATCATTCCGGCGGTCACGGCGGGCAATCAGTCAATACTACCAATTCCGCTGTACGCATTACCCACATCCCTACGAATACCGTCGTCGCCATCCAGAACGAGCGCTCCCAACTCCAAAACAAAGAAAAAGCTATGGAAATCCTTCGTGGGAAACTCGCCCAGATGCAATTAGAGCAACAAGCCGAGTCTATTGATAAGCTTCGCGCTGGCGAGTCCGCTTCTTGGGGCCAACAAATCCGAAATTACGTTCTCCAACCTTATCGTTTAGTTAAAGATACCCGTACTAAATACGAGACTACTGATACCGATGCCGTTTTGGACGGAGAAATTCAACCTTTTATCGACGCCTTCCTTGAAATGTAATAGAGCTTATGTTATTATATAAGCATGATTCTTCTTGACCATGTCACAAAGCGTTATTCTACGAGTGAAAAACCCGCCCTTGACGAGGTCTCTTTGCATATTGAGCCGAATGAATTCGCCTTTATGGTCGGGAAATCTGGCGCCGGCAAGTCTACCGTCATTAAAATGATTACTAAAGAGGAAAATCCTACTTCTGGCAATGTTACCGTCGGTGGCATCAATTTAAAATATGTCAAAAAACGTTATATTCCGCATTATCGCCGCCGTCTAGGCGTAGTTTTCCAAGATTCAAAGCTTTTGCCGACTCGCACCGTCTACGAAAATGTAGCTTTCGTGCTAGAAATTGCCGGATTTTCATCAAAAGAAATTAGAAATACCGTACCAAAAGTGCTTGAAATCGTCGAGTTGTCTGACAAGGCGAAAAAGTTCCCGTCCGCCCTCTCTGGTGGCGAAATTCAACGTGTTGCTATCGCTCGCGCCGTCGCGCGCCAGCCGAAAATTCTCATCGCCGATGAGCCCACTGCTAATCTTGACGTTTTAACCAAAGCCGAAATCATCAATCTTCTCCAACGTATTAACGATTCCGGCACTACCGTTCTCGTCACTACTCACGATGAAAATTTCGTGAATAATTTGAGAAAACGTGTCATTACAATCAAAGACGGTCGCATCGTTTCCGACCAGAAAAATGATGGTGTTTACCGCCTCGATCGCAACACAGCCGAGGCCAATGCACGTCTTGCTAGAGCGCAAGCTGCCGGCGAGGCCCAGGCCCGCTCGGAGCGTATCATCCGAGCCGCCGAAAACCGCAATCTTGTTACTTCGACCGAACAGCCCATACGTCGCATGCGCGCCATTAAGACCGTCAAACGCCCAGTTGCCGAAACCCCAGTTTATTCTATCCGCTCGGCCAAACCTAAAAAAGCTCCGGTCATCGTCACCGCCTCGAAAGATCCTTTCGCTACTCCATCTATTTCGGCCAAAGCTCCCAAAAAATCTTCCAGTATCGCTACCAAATCTAAAAAATCTATCAGACCAAAAAGGAGTGTAATTTAGAATGGGCAAAGCAGAAACTTCCGAAGAACGTCTCGCAAGAAATCGCGCTAAAAAACAGGTCAAAACCACCAAAAAGAACTTGCGGACTATGTCAAAAAACGGCAAATCCCATAAAGCCCGTTCTGCCACGCGCATCATGAAATACGGCGCCGTCGGTTTTGCTAGAAACATCTGGCTATCTATTGCCTCTACGCTCGTCATGACGATTACAATCATGATTATCCTCACTACTTTTATTGCCTCGGCTATTCTTTCTAGTACAGCCACCACCCTACGCGAGAAAATCGATATCACTATTTTCTTGAAGCCTAATACATCCTCCGAGACCATGACCGAAATGACCGGAATTCTCATGCGCGACAAAAATGTTCGCCAAATCACCCAACGAACCTCAGAAGAAGTCTTCGCTGAATTCGTAGAGGAAAATAAAAATGACGAAGTCATCATGAAGACCTTAAGCGACGAAGAGATGAAAAAGTTGATGATTTCCGCTATGCAAGCCACGCTCCGTATCAAAGTCTACGATCTCGACAATACCGATAGTATCGAAAAAATCGTGAGCGAAAATCAGATTTTCACCGATAATATCGACCCTGAATACCCACCGACTTATGATACTAATCGCAAAGAAATCGATACCATCAATACTTGGGCCGAAATCGCCAACCGGACTGGCTGGATTCTTTCTGCTATCTTTATAATTATCTCTATTCTAGTAATTTTCAACACTATCCGAATGGCTATTTTCTCCCGTAGGGAAGAAATCTACATGATGCGACTCGTTGGCGCTAACAAATCTTTTATTCGCGGACCATTCATCGTAGAGTCACAAATCTCCGGTATTATAGCTGGGCTTATTGCCACCACTATTATCTATTTTGGCTACATGGCTATCGCTCCTAGCCTTAAAGAGTACGGCGTAGATGTCTCGAAAATCTCCGATATCGTGGAGTCTCAAAAACTCGTATTAGTCTTCCTCTGTGCATGCCTTGTCGGCATGCTTATTGGCGCCCTTTCTGCCCAGCTCGCTATCAAAAAATACTTAAATAAGTCGAAAAGGTGATTGCAAAATAAGCATAAACGTATTATAATAAAGATATGTGGATGAAAATACGGCGTGCGTTACTTTTAATAACTGCGAGTCTCTGTCTTATGAGTGGCTCTGCTATTCGTACTGTTCTGACTTCTAATGAAGTCGTCGCGACTGATTATTGCACTTCTGAAGAATGTAAACAAGCTAAAAAACTCGGAGACGAGAAAGAAAAGGCTTCTAGGGAGGCTTCCGATACCGCCTATTCTTATGAACAAGAAGTAAAGCGCCTATCTAATGAAATCGCTCAGAAGGAAACCGTCATCAAAGCTTCCATCGAGAAAATCGATCAACTCACTAAAGAAATCGATGAGAAAATCGCCACTTTAACCGAACAAAAAACCGCTCTCGCCGAGGTGCTTAATGAGATGAATCACAATAACGATACCGAACTAATTATCCAGATTGCCGGGAGTAAGAACATCGCCGATTTGACCGAAAAACAGGCTAGAGCCGAGACTGTCAAGACTCAAATTGCTGCTAGTGCCGCCAAAATCGAGGAAACCAAAAAAGAATTGGAGCAGCAAAAATCCGATCAAGAGGTCTTAAAACAGGGTCAAGAGCGAGAGCGGAACGAAATCACCAACCTAAAAAATGAACAAGCCAATCTTCAGGCGAAATACGCGAACGATGCTTCGACTTTCGCCGCCGAAGCTGATGAGGCCCGTCGTATCCAGGCCGTAGAGGAGGCCAAAGCTATGGAGGCCGAACGCCAACGTATCGAGGCGCTCCGCCGAGAAGAGGAGGCCCGCCGCCTAGAGGCAGAGGCTATTGCTGCCGTAGAGAGAGGTGAATACTCCACCGTCGAGGAGGCTAAAGAGGCTATTTCTATCGCTGTTCCTACGACTGGTGTTTACACCAATGCCGCCAATGATACCTATGCTTATCGCGATTACTGCCCACAAAATGACGGCAACAACCTCGGTTGGGGAGCCTACTTCTCCCAATTTGGCTATGCTAATTATTATGGTGGCTATATGTGCGAATGTGTATCTTATGCTGGCTATAAAGCCTACGAATATTGGCATGGTCGTATTGGTGGTAAAGAGGCTTATGCCCCTTGGAACGTCGCCTGGGGTAATGCCATTTCTTGGGCCTGGTCTGCCGCCACTTATGGCTACCACGTCTCGTCCACCCCAGTCGCCCATTCTATTGCTGTTTGGCCCGTTGGTGGCGTCGGCCACGTCCAGTGGGTAGAGTCCGTAGATAGCAATTATGGTATCTACATCTCCGAGTATAATAACCTCGGCACTGCTCCTTCTGGGATGTTTGGCGATTACGGCGAGGATTATTGGTCTGCTTATGAGTACCAGAGTGCAGGCTTTAGCTTTATCTATTTTGACTAAAATATGATATAATATATCTAATGAGTAAAACTGAGTGGAAAAACCCTAAGGTTAATTTATCGAGTGCTATTATTGGTGGCGCTGTCACCCTTGCGCTCGGTCTTGGCATTGGCCTAAATTGGACTAATATTGCGCCTTATCTTGGGCTAGGTAATTCTTCTTCCGCTTCTTCTGAAAAAGATTGGTCCACACTTAATGAAGTTTATAACGCCCTTATCTCTAATTACGATGGTAATGTTGACGATAAGGCAGTCTTCGAATGGGCCAAACAGGGAATCGCTGCCGCCGCAGAAGATCCTTGGACGGTTTATATGCCAGCCGAGCAAGCTTCTGATTATATTGACAATCTATCTGGTAAAATCGGCGCCGGTGTCGGTATTTCCATGCGAAAAATTGGCGATTATGTCCGCGTAGTCCGCACTCTTCCGGATAACCCCGCTAGAGAGGTTGGCGTCCTCGCCGGAGACATTATTTATAGGGTCGACGATGAAGATGTTTATTATCTCGACCCCGATGAAATCACTAGCAAACTCCGCGGCGAGGCCGGCACGAAGGTCAAACTCACCGTTGTCCGCGACAAAGAAGAAAAAAGTTTTGAGCTTATCCGCGAAGAAATCAACAATGTTTCCGCCGATGTTTCTTATGATGGCGATACAGCCTACATCTTCACGACTCGTTTCGACAAAGATACTGGCACCGTCATCGCAAAATTCGCCAAAGAATTCGAGGGGAAGGGAATTAAAAAAGTCATTCTAGACCTTCGCGATAACGGCGGCGGCTATGTGGCTGCGGCTGTAGATTTACTCTCCCTCTGGTTAGATGGCGAAAAAGCCGTAGAGCAAAAGAGTAAAATCTCCAGTAATAATACTACTCTCTATACCTCCCGCGGCCAAGCTATCTTAAAAGACCTAAAAACCATCGTCTTAGTCAATGGTGGCACCGCCTCGGCCTCGGAAATTGTCGCTGGCGCCCTAAAAGATTACCATAAAGCAACTATCATCGGCGAAACCACCTACGGCAAGGGCGTCGTCCAGAACATGGTCCGCCTATCCGGGAATGCCATTTTGAAAGTCACTGCCGCTCATTGGTACACTCCGAACGATTATAATATTGGCAGCTCTGGCTTAGAGCCAGACCAGAAAGTCGAACGTACTTACGACGATATTAATAACGACAGGGACCCCCAGCTTGATGCGGCGAAAAAATTATGAGTAGTAAAGATATCATTTTAGTTCATGGTTATCGTGGTAGCCCGGCCGGGCTCGCCGAAATCGGCGAGCATCTGAAGGCTGCCGGTTTTAATGTTCACATTCCCGATATCCCGCCCTTCGGCAATTCTATGCCTATGGAATCTTACACTGCTAATTCCTATGCGGATTTTTTGGCCAATTTCATTAGAGAAAATCGCCTAGAGGCGCCTATCTTAATCGGTCATTCAATGGGCTCGCTCATTGTTTCCGCTACCGCCGAAAAATACCCAGAATTATTAGCCGAAAAATTAGTGCTGATGGCGCCAATCTCCACGAAGCCTCCTCGTCCTATCGCCATTTTAAGCCCTCTAGTCACCGCTCTCCCGCGGGGAATCGTAGATGTTACGACCACGGCTTTTACCATGGTACCAAATGGGCTTAAAACCACCAAAAAAACTATGAAACTAACTCGTACCTCATCCAAAAACTTCACTAGCAAAAACGATGTCAAACTCGCCGGGGATTTCTCTACTACCCACGCTATTTCTGATTTCAATTTCCAGAAAAATGTCTTATTCTTAGCCGGCGCGCACGACCATCTTATTTCCCGGAAAAACACCACCACTCTTTCTGCCGAATTTTCTGAACGTATGCCGGTAAAAACTGTTTTCATTCCCGGCACTGGGCATTTATTAAATTATGAAAAACCGGCTGAAACCGCCAAAGAAATTATAAAATTCATCGAGGAGCTATCATGAAAACCGAAACCGAAAAAGTCATCAAAAAAGCCGGAAAAGCTACTCAAAAAAAAGTAGCTAAAACAGCTCCTGAGAAAAAAGTAAACAAAGAAGCTGAGACAGCTCCTAAGGTCGAAAAAACTTCCGAAACTAAGAATGAGCCCGAAAAATTCGCAGCTGGTCTTTGTTATCAAAAACTCTGTGTCATCTTCATTGTTGGTTGCGTTTTTGGCGATTTCTACGAGAGAATTCTTAATATTTTCGACCACCTTTTTGGTAATGGCAACGTAGCTTTTTGGGAACGCCGCAGCGCCACTATTTATGGCCCCTTTTCGGTCATCTATGGTGTCGGCGCTGTTATCCTCGCCCTCTTCCTCGCTGAACGCAAGCTAAAATTATGGCAAATCTTCGTCCGCGGCGCACTCATTTGTGGTATCGCCGAAATCGTCATCGGCTATCTCCAGATTTGGTTTACCGGCACTAGCTCTTGGGACTACAGCAATCATTGGCTCAGTTTCGCGGATGGCCTCTCCTCGCCGCTCATCATTTTCCTTTGGGGATTCGTCGCCATCTTCTTCGCCAAAATCGCCTACCCGCTCACTTGTAAACTCACCGATCGCATTCCTAAAAAAGCCGGCGACAAAGCCCTAAAAATCATTATGATTATCTTAGTTTTAGATATGCTCCTCAGTTTCTCGGCCGTTGTACGCTGGAACTTCCGCCACCGGGGAAATCCTCCTATCACTCCCTACGGCCAATTCCTTGACACCGTCTATCCGGACGACCGTATGCGTGGTGCCTATCCTAATATGGAATTCGTCGAGTAATGTTATATATCGTAGCTTTAGTCATTATTAGTCTTGCTCTACTTCTTTTTCTCTCGAAATATTTATTCGCCATTTCGAATCATCCAAATATTCCAAAACCGCAGGCTCCCGCCTCAAATTTCGCCATCATCATCCCCGCGCGGGATGAAAGCGCCGTCATAGAAGATTTATGCAAAAGTCTTCAAAACCAAACCATTAAAATCTCGCCGGAGAATGTCTTCATCGTCGTCGAATCCGCCTCCGACCCGACTACCGCTATTGCTAAAAAATACCATTACCGTATTATTGTTCGCCCCCATCCCGAAAAACAGCGTAAAGGTTATGCTTTGGACGAAGCCGTTCATGCTATTTTAAAGCATAAGAAATTCGACCTTTACTTCATTTTCGATGCCGACAACACTATAAGTCCAGACTTCATAGAGAAAATGTTGGAAACTTACCAAAAGGGCTACGACATCGGCATCGGTTATCGCAAAGTTAAAAATCCAAATTCCGCCATCGCCATCGGTCCGGGCCTGATTTTTACCATTATAAACACACTATTAAATCACACTTACACCAAACATGGCCTAAATTGTATCGCCTCCGGTACCGGCTACTTTTTAAGCGGCAGAATTATTAATCATCTCGGCGGCTTCCCGTTCCATACCATGACAGAAGATTACGAAATCTCTCTCTACTCCGCTATCCACCACTATTCTACTTTTTATAATACCAAAGCCATCTTTTATGACACTCAGCCTCATACCTACTCCCAATATTTCATCCAACGCACCCGTTGGGAAAAGGGCTATTTCGAGGCACGTCACCTCTTCCGGTCTCAGCTTTTTAAAAATCTCCCGAAAACTTATATCTTACTCATCGGCATCTACGACATCGTTCTTTTCATTATTGGACTTATCTTACTCCTCATCACCCTCACCATCAGTTACGGCCCGCTTCCTCTGTTCCTAACTATTGCCGCCGTTTATATCGCTCTACTATTGCTCACCGCCCTACTCCTCCATCTTGAAAGATACCGCCTCCGCGCCGGTCTTTACTTTCGCACTATTCTCCTCCATCCGCTCCTACTTTTAACCTACATCCCTTGCCTTTTTGTGGTCATCCTCAAGCGCGACCTCTCCTGGCGCCGCATCGAGCACTAATTATGGTATAATAGAAAAGTATGAAAATTGCACTCTGTTCTGATGCTTACTATCCTATGACTAATGGTGTAGCGGTCTTTACTACCAATCTCGCCAATGGCCTCAGGGCTCGTGGCCACGAGGTGATTGTGATTTCGCCGAGTTTTACCGGCAAATTTCATCGTTATACAAATCCCAAAACCGGCGTCACTAATTATTTTTTGAGCGCCAAACGTTTCCATCTCTACCCAGACCAAATCCATGAAATCCCCGATAAAAAAGAGGTCTTAGGGCGCATCCCTCTCCCGCGTCTTGCTTATAAAAACGGCCTTTGGCTCAGCACGCACCCGCGTCGGGAAGTTAAAAAAGTCCTAGGGCGTTTCCAGCCCGATATCATCCATTTGCAGACTGCTGGCCCCGTCGGGCTCGGCGTAGTATCTTACGTTAAGAAAACCAACACTCCGCTCGTTTCCACCGGCCATTCCTATCCAGATAATTTCACTAGCCAATTTTTGCTCCTCCGCCCGATTAAACGTCCAGTCGATACCGTCGTAAAACATTATTTAAATAGTTTCCTCAAAAACGCCGAATACGCCACTATGCCGACCGAAATCGCCATCGAGGAGCTCATCCCCGAGAACCGCAAGCGTTTCAATGTCCCCGTCGAGGCCCTCTCGAACGGCGTGGATTTATCCGCCTTTAAGCCCGGCCGTGCCAGTGCCGAGCTTTACCAAAAATACCATTTGGACCAAAAACGCCCTCGAATTATTTATATCGGCCGCGTCGATCCCGAAAAAAGCCTCGATAATGTCATCAAAGCTCTAAAATCCGTCGTCGAGAAAATCCCCGACGCCGAGCTAGTCATTATTGGCGACGGCGCCGCTAAATCCCATTTAGAGAAATTGGTAGAAAACCTCGAGCTAACAGAAAACGTCACTTTCCTCGGTCGCGTGCTTCCGCCAGATTTATGCGAGCTTTATCGCACCGGCCAAGTTTTCGCCACCGCCTCCGAGACCGAGACCCAAGGCATCGTACTCATAGAGGCTGCCGCTAGCGGTTTGCCGCTCGTCGCCGTCGATGCCGGCGCCGTCAAAGAAATCTGTAGGAACAATAAAAACGGCTATCTCTGCCAACCGGGCGACATCGAGGCTATCGCCAAGGGCTTAACTAAAATCTTAAGCGACAAAGACCGCCAGAAAAAAATGAGCAAAGCCTCCCTCGAAATCGCCAAAAAGCACGATTTAAACCACACTCTGAAACGCTTCGAGGAAATCTACCAAAGCGTCATCTCGAAGTGATATAATATATTTATGAAGAAAAACCCGGAAAATGTGACCATCAATCGCAAGGCTCGCTATGATTATGTTCTTGGCGAGAAGTTATCTTGTGGGATGTCGCTATCCGGCCCCGAGGTCCGCTTAATCAGAGACCATCATGTCCAGCTAAACGGCTCTTTTGTCACTATTAGAAAAGGCGAGCTTTGGCTGAACAATCTCACGCTCGGCTCTGAGACCGCCCGGAACATCCGTCTACTCGTCACGAAAAGGCAGCTAAACAGCCTAGACCGCGCCAGACAAGACGGCTATTCGATTGTACCGCTAAAACTGCTCGCCGGCGGCCGCTACATTAAGCTCGTCATCGCGACCGGCAAGGGTAAAAAGAAGTACGACAAGCGCCAGACTATCAAAAGCCGTGATTTAGACCGCGAAAAAAGAAGGGGATTAAAATGAAGTACAGAATTTTTTCCTGGAACGTCAATGGCATCCGAGCCGTCCTTAGAAAAGGCGCCTTGCAGGAGCTTGTCGCCGAGACCTCTCCGGATTTTCTCTGTCTCCAAGAAACCAAGGCGAAACAGGGTCAAGCCGAAGTCGATTTCCCAGAATATGAAGAGCTCTGGAATTCCGCCGTCCGTCCCGGATATTCCGGCACCGCAATTTTTACGAAGACTCCGCCGCTCTCCGTCCAGAACGATTTGCCAGATGATTTAGCAATTAAGTATCAGTGGGACGAGGATACCTACGGCTCTCCGCTCAGTGAAGGTCGCGTCCTCACCGCCGAATTCTCGGAATTTTTCCTCGTCACCGTCTACACCCCCAATTCTAAGCGCGACCTTTCGCGTCTCAGCCTCCGTCATGAGCTCTGGGACCCGGCTTTCTTAACTTTCCTAAAAGACCTCGAGAAGACCAAGCCAGTCGTAGTCTGTGGTGATTTTAATGCCGCCCACACCGCGATTGATCTCGCCCGTCCGAAAGATAACGAGCAAAATGCCGGCTATACCGTTGAGGAGCGAGAGGGAATTGAAAATCTCTTAAAAGCCGGCTTCATCGATACTTTTAGAGCTCTCCATCCGGACGAACAGCGCTATACTTGGTGGTCTCATCTCGGACACGCGCGCATTCATAATATCGGCTGGCGCATTGATTATTTTCTCATTTCTAAAAGTTTAGAAAAACATTTAAAATCCGCCGAAATTTACGAGGATTTTATGGGCTCGGACCATTGTCCGATTAGTATTGAATTGGAGTTTTAGATGGAAAAAATGGATTATTGGCAAAAACAGAACGAGCCGTTATTTCGGGATTTGGAATGGAATTTCCCCGAGCAAAAGTCCGGGACCGTCGCGATTATCGGCGGGAACGGCAATAGTTTTTCTAGCGCCGTAAAACTCGCGGAATATTTGGGGCGGACTTATCCTGTCAAGAGAGCGGAGCTCTATCTTCCGGACAGTTTGCGCGGGAAATTGCCGCCGGTCCCCGGTATTAATTTCGTCCCCAGCACCGAATCCGGCTCCATCGCGAAGTCTGATGAATTAAACTCTGCTGTTTCGCGCGCCGATTTCAGCATTTTTTCGGGCGATTTATCGAAAAATTCTGCCACCACCATCGCTGTTACGGAGGCTATCAGAGGTGTTGCTGATGGCGCCATGACCGCGGGAGCCGGCGCTGCCACAGGAGGGAATCGCACTACCGGTACTGTCGTCGGAGGCCCAGTTCTGCTCGCACGCGATGCGGTCGACCTCATCACCCCATCTATCGCTGAATTTATTGACGCTAGGCCGCTTTTCTTAGTCGCCTCCATGGCTCAGCTCCAAAAAATCTTCCGCTCGCTCCTCTATCCGAAAATGCTCTTACTCTCACAGCCGCTTATGCCAACAGTGGAGACTCTGCATAAGTTTACCCTAAGCTACGAGAATTGCACTATTGTGACTTTACATCAAGAACAAATCATCGTCGCCGCTCACGGCCGTATCATCACCACCCCACTGGGTAAGACGAAATACACCCCACTCACCCTTTTCACCGGCGCCCTCCCCGCCGACCTCGCCGCCTACAACCTCTGGAACCCCGGCTCCCCGCTCGAGGCCACTTGCGCCAGTTTGATACGGTAAAAACACATCAAGATAATTCAATTTTGTAAATTTGACTTTGTGTGATATAATCTAAGCATAATTAAAATAAAGGAATAAAAATGGCTAAAAAAGACATCAAAACTGCGGGGAAAATTTGGAGAATAGCGCTAGCGATTGCGGTGACGCTCGGTGGCGGATTTTTGATTTCGCTCTTAACGCAAGATGCAATGGGTAAATTCGGGGCGATGGAACAGCCGCCGCTCGCGCCGCCGGCTTGGTTATTCCCGATTGCTTGGACGATTCTTTATGTACTGATGGGGCTTTCGTGCTATCTGATTTGGCACGCCGGGTACATGGGCAAGAAAGCAGATAAATCGATTGCACGGGCCGCGCTCTGGATCTACGGAATCCAACTAGTGTTTAACTTCGCTTGGACGATTGTGTTCTTCAATCTCGGCTGGTACTGGGCGGCCTTCGGCGTGTTAGTAGTGATGTGGTGTCTAGAAATCGCGCTCCTCTGCCTCGCCAAGAAAATTTCTTGCAGCGCGTTCTGGTGCCTAGTCCCATATCTTCTCTGGATGACCTTCGCCGGTTATCTGAATGTGATGATTGCGATTTTAAACTAAAGATTCTTTAGCAGATTGTGGGTGGCGATTGCTACGCGAGTTATTTAGCAACGCACCGCACCGCAAACCCGTTGAGCTTGCTGAAGTCGTCCTGGGGGTACACATCCGACGAATCGAAGTACAGGTAGTACCCGTTGTTGGTATCGTATACCGAGGCGGACCAATAGTACCCGGCGGAACCAACATCCGAGGCACTACTATTAGTACCATACCAGAACCCGGCATAAGAGAAGCCAGCATAATTATTGGCGGTGCTAGTAGCTAGAGGATAGGCGGCTTGGAGATACATTGGGTTCTTTACTACGTTATTGTTATTATAATAGCCATAGCCGTTAGTACCAGTAGCAGAGCCACTCCAACCGGTAGAGCTGTTATACTGGAGAGCGAGGTAGGTAAAGTCGTTGGCTGAGCCTACTGTCGTAACGTTAGTACCAGAATCGGTAGTCTTAGGTAATCTCCAGCCTTTCGGGCAGATGTCTCTGGTGGAGGTGCCGGAGTATTTGCCGTCTTGGTAATAGGAGAAGCCTAGGGTGGCAGTATAGAAGTTGTAGTAGCCCGTATCAGAATCGTTGGTGTAACTGGTGCTCTTCGTTCTGAACTGAGTTTTGGCGTGAGCGTCGGTAGAAGAGTTACCGGTGAAGTTTGCCGTAGTGGTGGCGGTGAGGGTACTAGAGTTATCGATAGTGCTAGAGCTCTGCTTTCCAGCTGGTGGGAGATAGTAGGTGGTGTTATTGTCGATGTTGGTGTCATCTTTGGTAAGGGTCTTAGCGCCATCCGAGCCGATGGTGAGGTTTTGCATCATCCAGACCTTCCCATCAGGAAGTTTCTTTACGGTGTAGATTTTATTGTCGCGAGTATCTAGTAGCTTTGCAGTGTCTCCAACATTCGTAAGCGAAGAGCTGTCGAAATCTTGCATCGTATTATCATAATCGTCTGCCATACAGCGGACAGCGAACCCGCATCTCTTGTTGTTGCTGCCCCGCTCGAGACCGTTCGACGAATTCAAGTTCAGAGTATATGAGTTCATCGAACCGTACTGAGTAGACGACCAATAGTACCCGTTGGAGCCCGCAAAGCCGAAACCATTGATATAGTACCCGCCAAGTACGAAGGACCAAGGAGACGACTGTAGCGTACTTAGGCTGTTATTTACAGCTTTAGAGATGCCTATAGTAGATGAGTTATATGAGTCATTATTGTTCAACTCGTCTTGAGTTGGCAGTCTCCAACCCTTCGGGCAGGCTACCATGGCCGCGCCCCAAGAGTAGTAGCCTCTTCCAGCGTAGTCTCCGGTGCCATTGGTATGATAGTGCCGGTTAGAGTAGGAATCTGATGTATTCCAAGTCATAGATACGGTAACATTGGAGGTCGGGACGGTGATGGATTCACCAGAGCCGGAAGGAGTGGTGAAGGTAGAATCTTCTGGGGAGAGAGTCATGGTGCCGTTGACCGTGATAGTGGAGGAAGAGCCAGAGACACTATTTACTGCGCCGAGATTAAGGTCTTTGGTCATGATACATTTACCGGCGACGTTGGTAGCGGCGTTATCGGTCGGGATGCGGTAGACGGTATATTCCTGGCCATCACGTTTATCTACGAGAGTTTTAGTCTCGCCAGAAGCAATGCTAGAATTCGTGCACATGAAATCTTGCATATATTTGACATCCTCTTCCCACACCGCATAGAGGGTGATGGTAGAGCCATCGGTCGTGGTTTGTCCGGAGGTGGCGGCGGCAGAGACGATGTCGTTCACATTCTGGGCGGAGCTAGCAGAATAGTCCGCAGTAGTGGCGGAGGCATTAGTGCTCCAGCCGAGGAAGTTATAACCGTCTCTCGTGAAGGTATTGGCCTGTGTCGTCACGCCTCCATTCTCCATCACGCTCTGCGCCGCCGGTGCCGTACCCGTGCCGGAGTTGGCATTGTAGGCGACGATATAATGAGATTGCGCCACACAACGCACGGCAAAGCCGTTGTACTTGTAGTTGCTATCCTGCGGATTGACGAAGCCAGAGGGATCCAGGTACAGGGTGTAGCTGTTGTTGGTATTGTAGACAGTAGAAGACCACCAGCGGCCGCGCGAGCCGACGTAGTACAGCTGGGAGCTGAGGTAGCGGCCGGAGTAGAGGAAACCCGCGTCATTTAAGAATCGGTTTCTAGCGGTAGAGTCATTGCGGTTAGAACCGGCACTGGAACCGTTTAGGGCTTTATCGAGAGAGACCCAGGATTTGGTGGTATTACTGCCACCAAGTGGAAGCTGCCAACCTTTCGGGCAGATGTCTTTAGCTACATAGCCGGAGCGGCAGTTGCTATTGCCATCACTATAGTAGGAGCAACCAAGAGTGGCGGCGTAGAAGTTGTAGTAGCCGGTGCTTTGGCCGAGGGTGCCAATGCTGTTTTGGTCGCCAGCGCTACCGACAGCACGATATTGGACCTGAGCCTGATCTAATCTGGTGCTGTTATCAAAAACGGCGGAGCCAGTAGTGGAAGAGCTATTAAGGGCGCCACTATAACCGGCTTGCGGTAGATAGTAAGTACCGTTATTGCTGAGAGTACCGTCATCGTTGGAAGGGATGTTGGTATCGGCGCTAGTTAAAGCATAGCCTTTATCGTAGCCTAAAACAAGGTTTTCCGTCATCCAACATTCATCACCGATCTTTTTAATGCGATAATTGGTATCATCACGAGTATCTCTAAGGTACTTTACGTCTCCGTTAGAAAGCGTGGAACAACCGGCGAAGTTTTGCATTGTACCATCTAGGGCTATCCAGATAGCATAGAGGGTTTTAGAAGTGCCGCCGGTAGTAAGGTTATTTACTTCTGCTCCGTTAGCATAATCTACGTCCGCCTCCGTACCGATACCATTAGTAACATTGCCGGTTTTACCATCGGCGGACTCAGACCATCCTAAGAAAGCATAGCCGGAACGCTTATAAGCATTGGCGGTGAGAGCGGTAGCGGAGTTAGGCAAGATAGATTGGGCAACCATCTCACCGGTTACGTCTGCTGAATTAGTAACATTCGGATTGAATTCTACAGTATAAGGAATACAGGAAGTATCCATCAGCACAGTATAGAGAATATCTCCGGAATAAGTACCGGGATTAATGGCGGTGTTGGCATTTACTCCATAATAGATAGGAACGGTGGATTCTTCTTCTACATTGGTTTTAGTGACGAGAGCGGTGCTAGTAGCGTCGGCATAGGCCGGGAGACCAGCATAAAAATGGTTCTCGATATCGGTACTACTACCGCTAATGCCCCAAGTATTAGCGGATAGCACCGCCGGACTAACGATAGTATTAGAGGAGGCAGAGATAATATCGGCAGCAGAAGGATTAGTAGGGTCTGTTGCAGATTGGTTAGTAAGATTCGTAGTCTTACCATTCTGTCCGGAGACATAGACCTTATAGCCGGCTGAACAATCGGTATGAACTGTAAGGGTATCGTTTCCTGTAGCCGTAGAGCCGGAGGAAGAAGGTTTAATCTTCCCGAGTGATACTACTCCGGCTGTATCGCCAGAGCCGCCAGAAGAGACATTCACGTAGGACGCAGCATAAGCGGAATGGGAAAAGTAGATTCCGCTAGCGAAAACGGCTAAAATAGCCACTACCGGCAATGCGGCCATTAACTTAAAGCTACATAATCTAGCCGGCCTAAGGGCGGTACATTTAGCATAGCCTCCTCGACATTTCTGGGAGGTGAGGAGCCCAAAGTCTATGGGTCTAAAAATTTGAGCTCCCTGACAAACACCAAAAACCTTTGATTTGGTACTTATCACGAAACTCAAAAATCCATATTTCTGCGATTTGCTACTTTTATTTATATGGCCCATAGACCTCCTAGTCTATTATTTGCTATTTCTCTAATGCATGGTTCTCAATCAACCATAACCATTAATAAGAGTATACCCCCCCCCGAGGCCTTTTGTCTATGTTTTTTATTTACAACATGTGGAAAATACAGCTCGGTTTTCCACAATCTCAAACTAGCTCTTTGTATAGCTTAATCAGTTTTTTAATCTGTACCGACTGCAGAACCTCATCCCGCCCCTCTATACATAGCCTACTCATCTCCGCTAGACGTTCCGGGTGCAAAAACAGCTCATCCACCGCCTGTGCCATCATTAGAGGCTCCGGCCCCTTCGCCAACATCCCACCCGGCCCCGTCACCTCTAACAAATCCTTATCGCAAATCAGTGTCGGCAGTCCCATCGCCCGCGCCTCCAGAATCGTCATCGGCTGGTTATCAAACCCAAAAGACGCCACCACCGCAAGCTGCGCCTTATCCATCCGCTCCAACATCTTCTCATGTTCAATCCGCCCGTAAAACCGCACTTTTAACCCCTGACGTTTCACATACCGCTCCGCCTTTTTCAACTCATTCCCGTCGCCATACACCGCAAGCTCCGCCGGACATTTCATCATCGCCATCGCAGCAAGAAAGGGAATCATCCGCTTCTCCTTCGAGACTCGCGAATTCCAAAATAACTCAAGTGGTCCTTTCCCATCATACGTTCGCACCTTCGGATGTTCATACGATACCCCCGCCGCCCGAAACCCCGCCTTCAAAACCTCATCCGAAATCGCATTCGAAATTACAAAAAACGGCCGATCTACCCCATAATGCTGCAATTTCTCCTTAAAATGAACCGACGGCGTAATCACCACATCCGCAAAATTCGCATGATTCACCATCAAAGTCCACATTTTCGCCCGCACCACCGTCGGCGCCAAATAATCATCTCGCCGAATTTTCAGCCGGTTCGGCACCCCCAGTCCATGCAGGAAACAGAGCAACGTCCCGCCAAGCGTCTTCAAAGGATGCGGGATATTTGTCTCCGCCGCCACATCTTCCCGGCCATGCATCGTCTGCACTAACGGCCTCTTAAATTCTCGCGCCAATTGCATCCCCGCTAGACTACACGCCCCCTCGTAATGTACGTGCACAATATCAAAATCAAATTCCGGATATACTAAAAGAATCGCTTTTTTTACTTTCGAAATTCGTTTCGAAAGCGGCGCTCCCCCAGGACGCAAAAACCGATATGACGGCACCGCAAACACCCCATCCGGCACTTTCGCCCCCGGACGTGCCGGACAAAACACCACCGAAGAAATCCCATTTTTCAAAAGATATTCTCTCTGCGCCTGAATCGAAGACGGAATCCCGCCCGGCACCTCTAGAAAAACATCTGTAAAAATCGCGACTTTCATAAAACCATTATAGCATGAAAAAAGCCGAAACCGGCTCTTCGTCTGGTGGGCGGGAAGGGAATCGAACCCTTACTCCCTTGCGGGAACCAGATTTTGAGTCTAGCGCGTCTACCAGTTCCGCCACTCGCCCAACAGACTAATTATATCACAATCTCTAGAGCGAGACAACTAAGTTCCGAATTTGCTCTTTCGAGAGATTTTTGCCATAGCTAGAAATCTTATAGAGGATACCCCCGTTAACCCACACTGCCGAGCCCGCCTCCGTATAATACGTAATGCCTTGCTCATGCATCGTGGAATAATTACCAGAATAATTACTCTTCACAAAGTTATTCAAAACGGCTGTAGAATCCCAAGCTGATTTCTCCTCTGTTAGAATAAAGTAGGCATCGTCCGGCCCCACAAATTTCATCGTCACCTGACCGTCTTTATCCGAAGCTACTGTTTCATAATTATAATTCCGCGGCACGTAATTCGGGTAAGCCGCCTCAATCCCAGTCTGCAGAGCCGCCACTTTCACGGAAATATTTGGCATATTTACCGCTACGAATACCCCCAGTATCGCCACTACAATCGCCGAACAAGTAAAGGCAAGCAAGATTCTCCGCGCGCGACGTCGTTTCATCGGCCGAGTTTCCCCCGCCGTCGCCAATCCTCGCATCGCCTCCCGCGCTGCATCCGAAGCCGCTGTATTCGCTGCTTTCGTCTTCGGGGATTTCGCAATTTTCGGCGCGACCAACTTCGGTGTCTCCGCCTTTTGTGACGCCGGTTTTCGGAACTTCGTTATTTTCGGCGTAGTCGCCTCTGGCTCCGCCTTCACTGTAGCCTTTGTCGTGGCCTTCGTTTCGGCCTTTTCTGTCTTTTTCTCAGGAACAGCCACCACCTTCACTGTCTTCTTATTGTCCACCCTTTTTACATCTGCAAACTTCTTCGTGGCCGTTGGACGACGCACATATTTACGAGATAAAGTCGTAGATTTTTGAAGCGCAGGACGGACGTACGAATTTGACGACCTAGCTTTTGTGGCAGTTTTTTGCATCAATTACCTCTTCTTCATCATTATGATTATACTTATTATAACCAGAAGGAGAATAAAAAACAAGAGCATTTTTTAAAAACGATTTATGATATAATATTTACAGATATGGACAAAGAACGTCGCAAAAAACTTCAGACTACCAAACTGGTCATTACCGAAATTTTTATGCTTGTTATTATTGTCCTTACGGTAGTAATCTTAACGTTTGTCGTTATGGGCTACCGCTTAACTGAAGATGGCAAGTTAGAGCAATCCGGCCTCATTCAAGTAGATTCTATTCCCACCGGTGCTAAAGTCACCATAGGAGAAGAAACTCTCAGTTCCGAGACCAACACCAGTAAAGTCCTCCCGGAAGGGGAATATGAAGTCAAACTCAAAAAAGACGGCTATACCTCTTGGCATAAAACCGTCCGTGTCCACTCCGGTTTTCTCACCAAACTTAGCTATCCTCGCCTCTATAAAACCGAGCGCAAAACCGAAACAATGCAGAAATTAAGCTCCGCCCCTCTGATTTATTCCGTCTCCCCGAGCCGAGAGTCAATTCTGCTCGCCGAAAGCGGCTCGTCCAAATTTCAGCTCCTCAATATCTCCTCTGAAGCTATCAAAACCAACGATATTGATCTTAGCAAATTATTGCTCAGTAAGGGAGAACTCCCTACTAACCCTAAAGTCATCAGTTGGTCCGAAGATGCAAATCGCCTCATTCTTTCTTACGACCACACAGATGGCACACATCTTGCAATCGTAGATTTAGAGCGCCCAGAAAGCAGCTTCGATCTCACCTCTTACTTTGGCCTAAAAATTTCTACTCTTCGTTTTAGAGACCGTCGCGGAGACAAATTATTCATCTTAGAAAACGGCAATCTCCGCACCGCCTCCTTCGCCGACAAACAGCTATCCAATGTTTTAATCTCCAATATTTTATCTTTCTCGAATTCTGGCCCTAAAATCGCTTTGGTTCGACAACTTCAGGATGGAGGGAAAGAATTCGCCATCATCAATGAGGATGCCACCTCCGACATCTCGCTTTCGAAAACTACCGCCACTTATGCTGAAATTATCCTATCTGAGTATATTGGTCGCCCCACTCTCGTGTTGGCCGAAGATACTAAAATTAAAATTTACCGTGGCGAGCTCCCGACAGAGGATATCAGCGTCCAAAACCCCCTCCCTAAACCAATTGGAGAAATCGACTTAGCATTCGGAGAGCCTTCCGTCCTCGAAATGCGCGCCAAAGAGCAAATTCTCCTCGCCTCTAAAAACACCGATTTCATTATTTTCGACCTTGAAAATTACACCCCTTCCTCATTTAGCTTAAGCTCTGCCTTGACATTTTGGCCAGATGAGTATACAATAGGTTTAATATCAGATGGTTATCTTACTGTCCGCGACTTCGATGGCACCAATGTTGAAACTTTAAGTAAGGCCGAGCCCGGGTACGATGCCGTCATTACCAAAGATAACAAATACCTCTATTTCGTCCAAAAGGACTCCGAGGATAATCTAACAATTGTAAGGGAAAATATTAAATGAACAACGAACCAGGTGGGCCCACGAACTCCAGCGACCAGCAGAGAAAAACTGCGGCCGAAATCGCGCGGAAAAAAGTCCTCGCAGCTTACAAGAATATACCTGTTACGAGCACTCATACCCCGGATTTAAAGGAGTACCATACCGCTTGGCAAAATTACTACCAGAAATATTACTCCGAATATTATTCTAAGGCCGCCCAGAATTACATCGCAAAAGAGCGCGCATCTGCCAAAGCCGTAGCGTCCCCGGCCCCGACCCCAGAAGCTATCTTGAAAAACACCATCGAAAAAAAGGCTAGCGACACCGCCCAGAGAAAACGTAAATTTAGCAAATTCAAACCTATCATCGCCGGTGCCGTAGTCGCGTTATCGCTCTTGTTTCTCCAATATAACCGCCTAATTTTCGCACCATTAGCCGCCTATGTCTCACCAAGAAATACCGTAGATACTTCTATTACTGCCATCGACCCTACTATCTCTCCAAATGTCGGCGACGAAAGCCGCCTCATCATTCCAAAATTAAATATCGATGTACCTATTCTTTTTGGTATTCCTAACGATTCCGACTCTGTTATGGAAGGGATGAACAATGGAGTTGTTCACTGGTCTATCCCTGGTGCATCTGCTCTCCCCGGCGAAATCGGTAACCTCGTCATCACCGGCCACTCCGCCGGCGATATCTACACTTCCAACCAGTATAAATTCATCTTCTCTGGGCTAGAGCGTCTAACGATCAACGACCTTATTTATGTCGATTACGGCGGCGTCCGTTACACTTACTCCGTCACCGGTCTCGAAACCGTTGAGCCGACCGAAGTCTCCAAATTGGTCTACGACACCGACAAACCAATGCTGACACTTATCACTTGCACCCCGCTCGGCACCTCTCGCTATCGTCTCCTCGTCAGCGCCAAACAAATCTCCCCCACCCCAAATGGCACCATGCAAGCTCCCGAAAATTCTAACGCCACCCAAATGGTCGGCAACTCCCCCACCTTCTTCGAAGCCATTGGTAACTTATTATTTGGTAAGAAGGACTATTAATCGGAAGAGTTACTAAAGGCTCTTCTAATCAATTCATGATATAATAGAACCATGGAAAAAGCTGTTACGCGTTTTGCGCCTAGCCCTACAGGCTACATTCATATTGGTAACGTCAGAAGTGCCATCTATCCGTATCTTCTCGCCAAACAAACCGGCGGGACTTTCATCCTTCGCATCGAAGACACCGACCAAGCTCGCTACGTAGAGGGCGCAACCGATTTGATTAAAGAGACTTTATTATGGCTAGGCCTTAATTGGGACGAAGGCCCGGATATAGGCGGCCCTCACGCCCCCTATTTCCAGACCGAGCGCAAATCACTCTATATCTCTTGGGCCAAAAAATTAATCGCAGAAGGCCGAGCTTACGCCGATCCTACTCCGTCCGAAAAAATCAATACTTACCGCCAAGAAGACACCGCGAAAAAAATCCCTTATCTCTACCGTAATCATCGCCCAGAAACCACCACTGAATGGCAAGAGGGTATACCTATCCGCTTTAAGTCCGAACCCAAAGATTACACTTGGACCGACGAAGTCATGGGCGAACTTTCTGCCGGCCCAGAAGTCCAAGATGATATTATCTTGATTAAAAAGGACGGCCTCCCGACTTATAATTTCGCTCATATTATCGACGATGCCGAAATGGGTGTCACTCATGTCATCCGTGGCCAAGAATATCTATCTAGTATGCCGAACTATCTCGCCCTCTACGATGCTTTAAATATCCCACGCCCGAAATTCGTTTCGCTCCCCCATATCCTCGCCCCTCAAGGCAACAAAAAATTGTCAAAAAGAGACGGTGCCAAATCTGTCACCGACTATCGCGAGGAAGGTATTTTACCAGAGGCTATGTTGAACTACCTCGCTTGCCTCGGCTGGAATGACGGCACTGAGCAAGAAATCTATACAATGTCCGAATTGCTCCAAAAATTCTCCTTAGACCGCATCCAAAATTCCGGCGCCCGCTTTGACGAGACCAAACTCCTCTGGACAAACGGTATGTGGATTCGCAAAATCCATGACGAAGAAGGGAATGACATTTTATACAGTAAAATCTCCCCTGATTTTTGGCCCGAATCCGCCCAAAATTACCCCGAGGAATATCGCAAAAAGGTCCTAAATATCATTTACGACCGCCTCAAATCTCTCAGCGATTTAAAACCTTATACCTCTTATTTCTTCACCGAGCCCACAGTCGATGCCGCACTCATTAAAGGTAACAAAATCTTAAAAAAGCTATCCGAAGATGAATTGTCTGGACTTCTAAATACCGCTTCCGCCAGATTATCCGCCGAGACCGATTGGTCCGCAGAAAATCTCCAGGATGTTCTAAACGAACTCTTAAAAACCACCGGTAGAAAACCCGCTGAGCTATTTTCTCTCATCCGTCTCGCCGTCTCTTTCGCTCCGTTCTCGCCAGCTCTCAATCTTACCTTAGAGGCCCTTGGACGCGACCGCACGCTCGCCCGTCTAAATCTTGCCGCTCGCAGTATCGATTAATCTATGCTATAATTTAAGCATATGGATAATAATATCAAAAATTCTACTTTAGAGCTCACCGACGAGCCGGAAAATTTAGAAGAGGAGTCTATGTCTAAAAAAACCAAAAAGTCTCAAAATAAGTCTAAGAAAAAATTAATTATTATTTGCGCAGTACTTTTAGTGCTAATCGCTGGCGGCGTTACTACCGCTATGATTCTTCTAAATCGCAAAAAAGATGAGCCTACCAGCGGCACCTCAAGTGAGCCCGCCGCACCAAAATATTACAGTAATCTCACCGGCCTCGAAATCGCCGATGAAAAGCTCAATGACTCGCCAATTTTCTGTATTCAAGTCCCGAACGGCACCGATGGCGCCCGCCCTCACGCTGGTCTAGGAGAAGCTGCCATTGTCTTCGAGGCTATCGCCGAGGCTGGCATTACCCGCTTTGCTGCCGTTTTCCAGAATCCTGAAAACACCGCCATCGGCCCAATCCGCTCGCTCCGTCTCTATTATTTGGAGTGGGATACTCCGCTCGGTTGTACTATCGTCCATGCTGGCGGTGCCGACGATGCCATCGCGGCTTTAAGAAATGGTGGCTATAACGACATCGATGAAGGCGCTTTCAACTGGCGCGATAGCTCTGATTATATTGCCCCGAACAACCTTTTCACTGACGCAAAAAACCTCACTGATTTCGCTAAAGAATACAGTTTAATGGACTCTGGCAGAAACGCCAAAGCCTTCCCGCGTCTTCTTCCAGAAGAAGCCATAAAAATTCGTGAGGAAAACCAAACCGCTGCTGCCGACCAGACCGACAGTGAGGGCAACGTGGTCAAAAGCACTACTCCTCTAGTCACAGATATTTCTATTAATTTTGGCAATTTCCCCGATTTCAACACTCATTACGTCTATAACCCCACCACCGGGCTCTATGCTCGTTACTACGCTAGCGGCGATCAAGAATCATCTTATAATTGCTCCAAGACCAATCCTGTCATGTCTAGCGATTGTCAACTAGCCCAAATCACCCCTAGCGCTGTTGTTGCCATGGAAGTAGAAGAGGGTCTAGACGATGATAATTACCACCAAGTCATCGAAACTATTGGCACTGGTACCGCTTATATTTTCCAGAACGGTAGCGCCACCAAAGGCACTTGGTCTAAAGCTTCCCGTGCCTCACAAATCGTCTTCAAAGACGAAAAAGGTAACGAAATTTCCTTCGCCCCCGGCCAGCTCTGGATTTCCGCCATCCCCCGCGGCATCGGTTCAGTAGAGTACTGACCAAAATAAAAACTAGGCACTTCGTGCCTACTTCTTATTTTGGTGACTCCTGCGGGAGGTGGATCTCGCGCTTCGCGCTCGATTCGAACCCTGCGGGTTCGGTTTCCTGCGGAAACCAACCAAAATAAAAACTAGGCACTTCGTGCCTACTTCTTATTTTGGTGACCCTAAACGATTCAGTGTGGAACGACCTCGTAACAGATATATTCCGCATAAAGCGGATTACCAGGGTAATTTACTCTAATAGTATACATTCTATATGATTGTAGAATAGTACAGGGTAGAGAAATTTACGAGATGTATAAGTTCCGATACTAAACCAATTTAGCGTCTTGTTAATATTTTATACTAGGGTTGTTTGAAAATCAAGTTTTAGATTGCTAAACGCAAAACTAATCTACCCCCACGTTTATATCAAAGCCCAAAATATAGTCGACTCTCTCTGCCACCATCTACCAAACCGCTTATGTCTTGTTTCGGAAAAACCCGCTGAAAAAATAATGCGGATTTTGGTGTACAGTGGAATTATGGGAAGAAAAAGTAAATATAACGAAAAAGTTTCAGGACACCTCATTGATTTAATTAAAAGTGGACTTTCTTTTAAACAAGCCTGTCTACAAGTTGAAATCTCGGAAGATTCTTTTGCTAGATGGCGTAAAGTAAATCCGACTTTTGATAAGCAAATCAAAAAAGCCAAAAAACAGAAAAAGTTGTTTACGGAAAATGAAGAAAAAGACCAAAAAGGCATAGAAAGCCATCTCAAGACGGAAAAGCCCCTAGAAACGCCTCTAAATGCGTCAGAGAGCCTATCTGAAGAGCCAGAGATGTATATGGGATTGCCTGTTTATCACGAATTGAGTGATGATATTCCGCCGAATAAACCTTTTTACTACCCAAAAGAGAACGCTGTTCAGTTCTTTGACTATCGGAGAATCCGCTACTCTTGCCCGACTGATTTATGGTCAAAAAAGTACTCTACCAACCTATATGGTGACGAGTGGATGGAAGAGCCAGAACGTTTTATTTAGACCTAAAATCCGACAGAAAATCTTTGATGAA
>CAYRGP010000003.1:26547-45748 GCA_964423995.1 uncultured Candidatus Saccharibacteria bacterium | reverse complement strand
TGATTTCGGTGGCTTTTTTAGACATTACTTAACTCGCAGTTAATATTGTAAATATGATAGCATAGATTGGGCGGAAATGCAATAGATGACCTAAGAGAGCGCGAGGTGTTTTTAGGATTGACTTATGCGGTATGATGTGATATAATATAAGGGAAGTAACTGTAGTTGCGGGAGCTTAGTATTTTAAAGCTTTGGCGAGTAAAAAGTAGATTCTCAGGAGGTGGGAAAATGAGAAAAAAGATGTTTGGTTTTTTTATGGTAATTGCCGTCTTGATGACCACTATACCGGTTTGGGCGGCAGAAGACAACGAAGTGGAATTTTCGGCAGTATCGGAGGAGAACGTAGTGGTCGAAGAGGCTACAAATTCAGAACCCACTATAAAAGAAACATCTGGCGAAGACATTGTAGCCACAGAGAGCTGCTCATTCGTAGCGAGGTATGAATCGGCCGAGACGGACACGTCGATAACCGAGACAGATTTCGCTGTGGATGTTGCAAAAGAGGCGGAACCTGCGGCGATTAACGCAGAGGAAGACTCGGTGGCGGACCAAGCGCTTAGCGCTTCGTCCACGGTGTACTACCCGCAGTACACATACCTTTGCAATGATGGATACGACATCATTGCAGCGTACGTACAGGCGGAAGTAGTATCCGGCAACTCGACATCAGGGAATTCCGCGGTGTCAGAGAACACGACCAAGTACATCTCTAGGATGTTTTTCGTCTACGATAAGATGTACGGGGAATGGCTAAGGTATGACTACTCGGAGATGGCGGCGAAGACATTTCTTTCGCAGTACGAGCAGAAAGATAGCAACGGGAACATGCTGTATGTCCCGGTAACTAAAAAGAGCTCAGACGGCAAGGAAATTCGCCACGTCAACATTTCCGGTACGGCATTAGATGAAAGTCTAATACCGGTCGTGGCGTTGGCGGATGCTACAGGCATCAATTACGCCTGGAAGGAGCTGGACCAGATACCGTTTATGAAGAATAACGGTGCTTATGTCTATGCCCACGAACAGAAGAAGACTACGCCTGACCCCGACCCAGACCCGGACCCGGAGCCGACACCGCCCGCAGAAGATGCGGAGGCGAAGATGTCGATTAACGGCAGTGAATACACTGTGCAGTGGACATCGTCGGTGCAATATGACGGACGGGCGCATGTTTGGACAGAAACACCAATTGCGTCAAAGAACGCGAAGAAGCAGGTGGGCGACGTGAAAGTGATCGTCTATCGGAATGGGGCGCAAGTGGACCCGGCAAACATTAGTGTGAGTTTTAAAAACAATACTAATGTAACTAATTTCGGCGGGAAACAGGTGCAGCCGTACTTCGTCGTGAAGCTCTTGGGAAAGAATTACAAGAGCGACGCAAAGGTGATGTCGAGCTGGAAATTCGACTTCGACATTACGCCGTATCCGGTGGAGAAGGGTAAGTTTAAGGCCAAGAAAGTAGTTGTGAGCGGCTCGAAAATGAGCTTCTCGAAACTTTACTTTATCTTCCCGGACGGCAGAGCGGTGGCATTGAAGCCGCTAACAAAGAAGAATTCGAACGGAACTTATCGGGTAGGCTCCGATGAGGAAGGCTTTTACTTTGTGGGATACAATAATTTGTCCGGCAAGGGAAGGCTGAATTTAAACTCGCCTAAGAAAATTACCTACGAATGGTGACATCGTAGGTCGACTACCCCGGGTTTTGCCCGGGGTATTTTCATGGATGTGATATAATAGGACTATGTTTTGGAACGTATTGTTAATTTTTCTAATCTCGATGGTGCCGATAATTGAACTCAGAGGAGCGGTGCCGATAGGGGTCGGAATGGAGCTCGGGATACCGGAATGGGCGGTGCTAATTATTGCGATTATCGGGAATATGGTGCCAGTGCCGTTTATTTATAAATTTGCGCGGAAGTTTTTGAATTGGGGGGCAGGGAAAAAATGGAAACCGCTGAATAAATTTTGTAATTTTTGTCTGAAGAAGGGAACGAAGGCGGGGAAGAAAATGGAATCAAAAACTAAAGGCGGAGTGTATTTGGCGCTGACGCTGTTCGTGGGGGTTCCGATACCGGGGACGGGGGCTTGGACAGGGACGCTAGCGGCAAGTATGTTGGGACTAGACTATAAAAAATCGGTGCTAGCAGTTCTTCTGGGGGTGTTGATGGCGGGGGCGATTATGTTGCTTTTGTCGATGGGGGTGTTTGGAGTGGTGCGAGGATAAAGCGCCTTGGCGAATTTTTGCAACTAAAATGGTAAACGTTGACGAATCCTACGGAAAAAGAGCCGGACTGGTTTTAGAACGAGACGAAATCCGCCGATGTATTCCTCGGAGATACCTTTTAGACCGCTTTTGAAATGGAGCAGGGGATTATTAGGGGTAAAATCACCTTCCATGCCGTAGAGATTAAGACGGGTCTGCCCGAGCTCGAGACACTTCTCTAAATTAAAACCTTTAATGGCGACAGAGCCATTGTAATGCTTATTCTTCTCGATGGTACCGGCGACGAAAGCCACGAATTCGTTGGGGTGAATAATATCAACTTCGGACGAGACAAGCTCACCGTTATCCTTCCTTCTAGCCTCAACGAAAATGGCGTTTTCGCCAAAACTATCCCAGAGATCTTCAAAATATTTGACATCGCGAGTACGGACACCATTTCTTCGGTCACTTTCTTGCAGAGCAGTGAGCCATTCTTTTAATTCTTTTTTGTCTTTTAGGACTTTGATGTCAAGCTCGCGAGAAGTCTTGTGGAGCTTTTTGCGAGTGGAGGAGTTTAGAGAGAGCTCGGCGTCGCGAAGAGTATTAATTTTAGTAAGATCTTTTGAAAACATCCAGCGATTAGCCTTATTCTCGATTTTCGTGGTAAAACCTTCATGCTTAAATCCGAGCTTTTGAAAAATCTCAAAAACATTGTCGTAATCCCAAATTTTAACTTTACTGCCATCGAGCTCACGCAAGGAAAGAAGGAGGGGAGGGAAAATTTCAAGAGAAATAAAATGATGGGATTTTGCGAAAGTTTTAAGATTTTCAAGGAAAAATTCGAGAGTCTCGGGCTGATTTTTAAGAGGGAGAGTAGGGCTACCGGGGAAGGGCTCGACTTTTTTAGAGTAACTGAGAATGGGGCCCATTTGGATGAGGGCGGAGCCATTTTTTTCGATTAAAAGGGCGGCAGCCTCAACATTTCGACCTTTTTTTAAACCGAGAAGATAGGTGTTCCAGCCCATTTTTTTACGTAGCTCTGCGCGAGCAGTAGTTTGATAAAAGTTCCCGAGAGGGTGGCGACTTTCAAATTCGGTAAATTCTTCTGGGGTAAGAGTGGTGAATTCCATAGGTCTATTATAGCACTGTTTCTTTGGTTGTGATATAATTGAATTAGCATAAGCAAGGAGATACTATGAGTAATAAGGCCATGAAAAAATCGGTAGTGCCAATCTTAATTGGAGCAGTAGCGATTTTGGCGATTGTGGGGATAGTCTGGTTTATTATTAGTCGAAATCAGGGCGGGGAAAATGGGAACAACTCAAATAGTACGAGTGAAATAACAGACGCAACGAAGGTTACGGCTGGGGAGTTGGCGGCGGATAAAGTGACGGATAGAGTGAGTTTCGGGGATTATACAGCGATGTTCGATCTTTCGAAGGCGATTCAGAATGGTCAGAAAGTGGGGGCGATTGTGAAGGTAGACGGAAAGGTGAGCCACAAATTGAGCTCTTATAGTGTAGTGCAAGAAAATCCGAAAAAGGCCGAGGAAGACGAAATGAGTCAGGTGGGGACGGTGTTTGTAATACAAGATGCTGAATCGGCGGACTATCCGAAGGACGAAGAGAGAATTGAGATTACAGCTAAAGTGATGGAAGTTAGCCCGCTGAATTTTCAATTGGTGACACTGAAAGATTTTGTAAAGATAGTAGGGCGGTAGGGCCTTAATAGGTCTTGTAAACTCGGGGATAGTGCGGTATAATAGAAGCACCTTCCCCGGTAGCTCAATGGTAGAGCGTTCGGCTGTTAACCGAAATGTTACTGGTTCGAATCCAGTCCGGGGAGCCATCAATAAAAAGATGACCTGAAGGGTCATATTTTTATTGATATGGTTTGTGGGCTGGACGAGAACCATAGGTTCTTTCTTGATTTCTTCGTTGATTAGTTTTGCAATTAGCAACCCCTAATAATCGTCATCGTCCTCTTCCGGTTCGTCATCAAATAGGTCATCTTCGTCTGTTTCTTCGGCCTCTTTCTCGGCATCTTCATTAAGTAGTCTCTGTTCTTCTGCCTCTTCACACATCCAACAGAGAAACATCTCGGCCGCATTTGTTAGAGGTTGGCCGCAGTTTACGCAGTATCTAGGCTCTTCATAACTCATACACATATTATACCTCTTCTATGCTCGTTCCACCATATTTAATTTTGTATAATGGCTTGCAGTATGTTATCATCTGAGCTAGATTTGCCACATAAAAAACCACCCCATTTGGGGTGGTTTGATGGTTGAATAATGAATAAAATTATTCTTCAGACTCGCTAGTGGCGGAGGTGCTCGTAGAGTCTTCGGTCGACTGAGTCGTAGTGGTTTCAGTAGTTTGGGTCCCAGTTTCAGTGGTCTGGGTCTGCTGATTCTTCAATGCCTCTTCAAGAGCCTGGGCGGTCATTCTAAGCTGCTCGGCAGTGACGGATTGATAAGTGGCGTCATCCATAGTGACGATGATGAATTTGCCCTCAACTTTGTGATCCTTGTAATTGCCAGTCTTCATAGCTTCTGCGACTTCTGGCTTAGAGTCGGCATCTTTGGCGGCTTGTTCGGACTCGAACTCGCTGTAGACCTTGAGACCGGTAACTTTGTCGCCGTCGACAGTGTAGACCTGATGGACTTTCTTGGCCACGGTTGGGTCGGTGCTGTTGGAAGAGTTGCTAATAACAATCTTCTTATCGGTAGATTTGAAGAAATCATCATTTAGAACTTCGCTTTGACTAGTGCTATTATTGTTGTTTTTGTTGTTATTATTATTGATAAGAATAATAGTTACAACTACGGCGGCGATTACGAGAACTGCTCCGATGATAGCTGCGATGATTTTCTTATTCTTATTTTTACTACAAGCTTCTTCAGCCATAAAAATCTCCTTTTAGTTAGTCCTATTATAGCATGTTGTGAGCTTTTTTAACCATTTTTTAAAAACTTGCCCAGAGAATAGGCTTGTGATATAATAAACAGAGTTGGTCGAGAAGGAATACGCTTATGCAAGATAAAGTAATTCAGATTACCGGTTCAATTACAGTAGATGAGCTCGCGAATGCGCTCGGGCTTTCCGTGACCACGCTGATTGGCCAGCTTTTCAAAGAGGGAATTGTGGCAACGATTAATCAGCGGCTTGATTTTGATACAGCCTCAATTATTATTGAGGAATTAGGGATTGAAGGGGTGAGATTAGAGAAGAAGAATTCTTCGACGCAGATTAGCCATGAGCGGCGAGAATTATCAGACCATGCAGTTACGCGGCCACCGGTGGTGGCGGTAATGGGTCATGTGGACCATGGAAAGACTACTCTTCTAGATACTTTACTACACAAAAAGACAGTAGAAGGAGAGGCTGGGGGGATTACTCAGCATATTTCGGCTTATCAGCTAAAATATGATGATAGATTGATTACATTTCTAGATACACCGGGGCATGAGGCTTTTGCGGCGATTCGCCAGCATGGAGCAATGTTGACAGATATAGTGGTGATTGTAGTGGCGGCGGACGATGGAGTGAAGCCGCAGACGATTGAGGCGATTAAGTTCGCGCAGAGTGCGAATGCAAAAATCATCGTGGCGATTAACAAGATTGACCGTGAGGGGGCGGATGTGCAACGCACGATGGCAGAGCTTTCACAACATGGGTTGCAGCCGGAAGAATGGGGCGGCGATGTTACGATGGTACCGATTTCGGCGAAGCAGAATCAGAACCTAGACAAATTGCTGGATATGATTTTGCTGACAGCGGACTTAGAAGAGCTAAAAGCGGATGTTGATATTCCGAGCGAGGGACTAGTGATTGAATCACATATGGAAACCGGCAAAGGCTCGGTGGTGAATTTATTGGTGACGGGCGGGGAGCTTAAAACTGGTGAGTTTATCGTGGCGGGGAATACCTATGCGAAGGTGCGTACGATGGTGGATTGGAAGGGCAAGCCGAAGGGCAAGGCGTTGCCGTCTACGCCGGTGACGGTCACAGGTTTTAAAGAATTGCCAGATTTTGGCGATAAATTTATCGAGGTGGACGATGAGAAAACTGCTAGGAAAATGGCGTTACTGAATGCTAATGCGTCGGCGGACGCCTCGGCCTCAGCCAATGTGACTTCTTCTGATTTGCTCAGAATGATGAATGTAGCGGACAATTCTAAGGTCTTCAACGTCCTAATTAAAGGCGATGTTCTAGGGTCGGTGACGAGCGTAGTAGATAGTTTGAAACTGATTGATACGAAGGGTGAAATCACATTAAATATCGTGGCGACGGGTGTGGGCGATGTGACTGAGAATGATGTCTACATGGCGACAGGGGAAAATACTGTGATTTATGGTTTTAATGTGACGGTGCCGATTAATATTGCGAAAATGGCGGCGCGCGACAATGTACCAATTAGATGCTACAAAGTGATTTACGAGCTTTTGGATGATGCTAAAAAAGAGATGAGCAATTTGCTGGATGCGGAAATTGTCGAGACTCCAGTAGGGAAGATGAAGATAAAAGGCGTATTTAGGACGGAAAGGACGTCGGTGATTGCGGGCGGAGAAGTCACCGATGGCAGAGTAGAGCCGGGAGTGCTAGCAAGGGTAGTGCGAGGCAAAGAGATAATTGGTGAAGTAAAAGTAGAGAGCGTACAAAAGGAGAAAATGTCAGTAACGGAGTTGGTAGAAGGGGAGATTGGCGGGCTCCAGCTTTCGACACAACATAAAATTCAGCTAGAAATCGGCGACAAATTAGAGTTCTTTAAGAGAGAAGAAAAGAGAAGGAGCCTCTAATGGATATAGTAACGACGCCAGATCAGAGACTAAGAAAGAAGTCCACGAAAGTGCATGCGGGCGATCCAGAGATTTCAGAAATTGTCGAAAAAATGCGGAAAAGCACATTGGAGTGGGAAAAGACGCACGAACATGAGCTTTCGGCGGCGATGGCAGCGCCACAACTAGGCTATAATAAACGCGTGATTATTGTGCGCGATGATTTTGAGGATAAAAATAACCGGCATTTTACGGCACTTTTGAACCCGGAAGTAATTAAAACAGAGGGGAAAGTGGTCAAAGAGCATGAAGGTTGTCTTTCGGTGCCGAGATATTATGGATTGGTGCCGCGCAAAGAGAAAGTGAAAATCAAGGCTCTGCTAGAAGATGGACAAGAGGTGCGAATCAAGGCAGATGGTTTCCTCGCGAGGACTTTGCAACATGAAATTGATCATTTGAATGGGATTTTATTTATTGACCATATTAAGGACGAGCCGGAGGCTTGGTATTACATTGATGAAAAAGACGGCGAGCTAAAACCAGTGGAAGATTTTTCGGAAGTAGAAAATAATAAGGATTTATGGCCGGATGACTAAACCGAAAGTGATATTTTTCGGGAATGGGCTTTTGGCGGAGACAGTTTTTGATACTTTAAAAGATAATGTAGAGATAATTTTTTGCGCAAAGAAAAAAGAAGATTTGGAACAGACCATACAAATAATGAAAAATAAGGAGCAAAAAGTCTATGGGGTGTTGGCGTCCTTCGGAGTGATAATACCGAATTCGGTTCTGGAGCTTTTCGAGCCGGAGGGAATTATTAATGTCCATCCATCTTATCTCCCAGACCTTCGAGGGCCATCGCCAATAGAAACAGCGATGTTGAGAGGGGATACTGAATTCGGGGTTTCAGTAATGAAATTGGTAGAAAAAATGGATGCCGGGCCGATTTATTATCAAGAAAAAATAGCAATGGATAAATTTGCGCAAAAAAGTGAAATTTATGAGAGGCTAGGTGAATGTGGCGGGAAATGGGTGGCGGAGAATTTGACGCAGCTGCCAAAACCAGTAGAGCAAAATGGAGAGGCGACTTATTCGAAAATGCTAGATACTAAAATGGCGAGATTGCGACCGGCGGAGCAAACGGCGGAAGAGATGTTGGATCAAATCAGAGCTTTTATGCATTTCCCAAAAACCAGAATCGAAGTCAAAGGGTTGGATTGTATTGTTCTTTCGGCGCATCTTTCGAACGAGCCAGAGCCGATTAAGGGACATACAGAATTGAGTCTAAAAGGGAAGGACGGTCTATACTTAATCATTGATGAAATTCAGCCAGCGGGAAAGAAGGCGATGGGTGCGGCCGCATTCGCGAATGGGTATTTAAAGTAAGTTGACTTTTTAAGGGAAAATACTTATACTTAGGGTATGGAAATTGACGAAAAATTTCTTGCTGAAGTGGGAATGGCCGATATGCCAGAAGAGCAAAAGGCCCAGTTTTTAAGACGGACTAAAGCGGAATTAGAGCTAAGAGTCGGGGAAGAGATTTCTAAGGGGCTAACGCCAGAACAGATAAAAGAATTTGAGGCGTTATCGAATGGCGACCAAGAGGCCATCAAAAAAATGGTTTTCTCGATGGAATCGGATTTTCGGAATGATAAGATTTACCAAGCGATTTTGAAAGATAGTGGCAAGGAGCAGGGGGATTGGGATGTCTTAGGGCAGTATCTGATGGTACTTTGGATTAAACAAAATCGACCGAACTATAAAGAGATTACGGAAAGAGTGTTTGAAAAGCTCAAAGAAGACATAAAACGGGAACGAAACTAAGCGGTGAGGAGCGAAGGTGGGTCGATAGTGAGGCGAAGATTTTGCGATTTTTTAAGGCTTTTGAGGGCGCAAAGAAGGACTTTTCTGGAGGAAGATTTGATGATTAGTTGCCAGGTATAACCTTTGGTGCTGCGTTCGTGGAAGGCAGGAGTAGGGGTGGAGACGGAGAGCCCAGGGATTTTAGAGAGGAATCGACGGAGATTTTGAATGTTTTTTAAGACGGTATCTTCGGTTTTGTAGGTGAGAGAAAGTTTGGCGAGATATGAGAAGGGTGGGAGGCAACCTAGCGCACGATTTTTTAAGAGATATTGGCTAAAATGCTCGTAATCGGCAGAGATGGCAGAAGTAATGACAGGATGCTCAGGCTGATAAGTTTGGATGAAAACTTCAGCGGTATCAAGATGGCCACGACCAACGCGACCAATAACCTGAGTGAGGAGCTCAAAAGTATGTTCCTCGGCAGCAAAATCAGGGAGACTAAGGCCGGCATCAGCCTGAACGATACCGACAGTAGCGAGAAGGGGGAGATCTAAGCCTCTTGCCAAGGTCTGGGTCCCGACAATAATATCGAAGTCGCCGGTTTTGACTTTGTCATAAAGAGCATCAAGAGTCTCAGATTTAGTGTTATCGGCGTCAAAACGGGCGATTTTAGCCTCTTTAAAGAGCTTTTTTAGCTCAGACTCTAAGAGTTTAGTACCGAAACCTTTGTGGATAATACTGGGGTGGCGACAAGACGGACAATCTATTTTGACAGGTTCCTCGTGGCCACAGGCATGACAAATGAGGCGATAACTGTCAGAATGGAGGGTTAGAGGGAGAAAACAGGAAGGACAGAGCGCAAGTTGGCCACAATGTTCGCAGACAGTAAGCGGAGCGGAACCACGACGATTATGAAAAATGAGAGTTTGGTGGTGGTTGGTTAAATTTCTCTCGATAGCAGAAAGGAGGGGGTTGCTGAAATAGCGATTTTTAGCAAAATTTTGGCGTTCTTTCAAGTCTATGATGCGAATAGAAGGCATAGTAGCAGAATTTTTAGCTTTGGTGGTAAGAGGGATGACGGCCTGATTTTTTTCGGCCAAATAGTAGTCAGCGATGAGCGGAGTGGCGCTACCCTGAAGACAAGAGATATTTAGGGTTTGGGCGATAAAACTAGCTAGTTTTAAGGCGGAATATTTTGGGGTGTTTTCTTGAAAGAAGGAAGACTCATGAGCCTCGTCGATAATAATGAGGCCAAGATTTTTAAGAGGCGCAAAGAGAGCGGAGCGGGGGCCGATTACAACTTGAGGACTTTTGCTTTTTAAGATCTGTTCCCAGATCTGATGGCGGACGGCGTCAGTCTGGCGAGAATGAAGGAGAATAGCGGAGCTTCTAAAGGTTTGTTCAAAAGCTTGGACCAATTGGGCGGTAAGGGCGATTTCAGGGACGAGGAGGATGACGGACTGACCGCTTTTTAAGATCTCTTCTGACAACTTGAGATAGATATTAGTTTTGCCACTACCGGTGATGCCGAAGAGAAGTTTAGTTGCGGTTTTAGTGGATTTGATGTGTTCTAAAGCGGTTTTTTGGGCAGTATTTAAGGGGATTTTCGGGGTTTTAAGGCTGAGGCTTTTCTGGTCTAGTAACTCCCGGGGGCGACGAGATTTTTCAAGACCTTTAGGGAGGATAGCACTAGCGACAGAAGGGAGAGGATTGATGTAATATTCAGAAAGCCAGAGTAAAGATTTTAAAAGGTGGGGAGGAAGAGGCTCTTCATAGAGTAATTTCTCTATGGGTTTGACTTTAAATTCTGGCTGTGAGGTCTTTTTTACAATGATACCTGGAATATGGGATTTACGGAAGGGGGCTAAAACTAAATGGCCAGGCTTTAGGGGAATCTCAGAGGAATAGGTCAAAAAATCAACGGAACTACTGCCAATTAGTTTAGCTGGAATCACCTCATAGAACATATAATTATTATAGCACAGTGCAGAACAGAGATAACAGGGGCGGAAAATAGAGTAACGATTGTAATTAAAACTGTTGTGTTTAAAAAAATGTAAAAATCACTAGATTTTTCAAGAGAGGTGGGGTATAATTAAGGTACTAGAAGTGTAGAGTTAATAATAAGAGGTAAATAATGTTAGACATATTTATTACATCAAGGGTGCGACGTAAGATTTTAGTGGTGTTTGCAAAATATCCCGACTTTAAGACTCATGTACGGGCATTGTCCAAACTTATCAAGGAAGACCCTGGAAATATCCAGAGAGAGCTAAAGCGGCTAGAGACAGCGAATTTCCTAGTTTCTCAGAGAAAAGGACATATGGTGGTTTACCAGACGAACAAAAAATACCCAATTCTAAAAGAACTTCAGAGCATGGTGATTAAGAGCCAGCAGTATACGGCGACTGGGCAACCAATTAAGGGTGCGAAACAGACGAAGAAGATTAGCTAAGGATTAAAGGTGCGGTACTCGGCATTATTTTTGAAGTTACTAGAAAAAAGAGGGTTCGAAGAAGATTTCTTGTATCCGAAATACGAGAATCTCGCGGACCCATTTTTACTCCCAGATATGAAAGGGGCGGTAGGGCGAATAGAAAAAGCGATAAAGGAGGGGGAGAAGATATTAATATATGGGGATTATGATGTAGATGGGGTGACCGCGACGGCGATTATGCGAGAGGCGCTTTTGATGGCCGGAGCGAGCGCAGAGCAGATTGTAACGATGTTGCCGAATAGATTTACAGATGGCTACGGGATGAGTACAAAAGTTGTTCGAAGAGCTAAAGAGGGGAGAGTAGGGCTAATTATAACGGTAGATTGCGGTAGTAATAATGGGGAAGTTATAGAGGTGCTTTCTGGAGAAGGTTTTGAAGTAGTGGTAACAGACCATCATGAGGTGATGGGCGAGTTGCCGCAATGTGTAGCGGTGGTAAATCCAAAACGGAAGGATATAGAGGTAGAAAAGGGGCTTAAATGTTTGTCGGGGGCGGGAGTGGCATTTTTCTTGGCGAGGGCGTTGATGCTGAGAGGGTTAATACTAGAAGGTCAGGAGAAATGGTTGCTAGATTTTGCGATGATTGGAACTATTTGTGATGCAATGAAATTAACAGGGGAGAATAGAATTATCTGTAAGTTCGGAGGGATTGTGCTCGCGAAGACTAGGCGAAAAGGGCTGAAGGAGCTAATGAAAATAGCAGGGGTGAAAAAGATCGATGCGGATGCAATTGGATTTCAAATTGGGCCGCGGCTGAATGCGGCCGGGAGAATGGAGTCGCCAGAGTTGGCACTCCGGCTTTTGACGACTGACTCAGGGGTGGAGGCTGCGGAATTGGCGGAGAAATTAGAAAGTTTAAATGCGGAGCGAAAGAGACAGCAAGAGTCGGCGGTGACGACAATAGAAAAGCAGGGGGTGCCGGAGGAGCCGGTGATAGTGGTCTCGGGTGATTGGCACGAAGGGGTACTAGGGATTATAGCAGGGAATTTGACAGAGAAATATAAGAAGCCGAGTTTTGCTCTAACCGAGGCAGAGGATGGGATAGTAAAGGGGAGCGGAAGGAGTTTCGGGGAGTTTAATTTGGCTGAGGCATTAGCCCATTGTGGGGAGCATTTACTCGGCGGAGGTGGGCATGCGGAAGCCTGCGGAGTGAAGTTAGAGAGAGCTAAACTAGCAGATTTTAAGAGAGAAGTTAATGATTATTACCGAAGTTTGAAGTTGAAAAATCAAGAAAGATTTTTAGAGGAACAGGAAGATTTAAGACTGAAGAAGTTTTCGGCGCTATCACTAGATTTCATGGGGGAGTTGCAACTTCTGGAACCTTTTGGAGAGGGGAACCCAGAGCCGAAGATTCTACTAGAAAATGTAGAGGTGGAATATGCGGATAGAATGGGGGCGCAAGGTAATCATTTAAAGCTAACGGTGCGCGACCAGAATGGAGAGAGATTGAAGTTGGTGGCCTTTAGGGCAAGGGAAGAATGGTTTGAGATTAATCGGGGGGAGATAATTTCGGTTTTAACTACACCAATGGTGAATGAGTGGAACGGAGTCTCGTCCGTAGAAGGGCGCATCATAAAAATAAACCAAACTTTTTAAGATTGGTTTATTTTGCTTTTAGCGAAGGCCGAGTTTGATGCGCTCGGTCTTTTCGGCCTTGCGAATCTCGCGTAGGATGGCCCGATTTCTGCGCTCGCGCTTGGAAATAGGCTTGCTGAATCTCAACTGAGACTTAGCTAGTGGCATCATGCCACTCTGTAAAACCTTGCGATTAAAACGACGAATGATATTTTCGTTAGCCTCGCCCTGATCTTTTCTAGTAACTTTAATAGACATACTTAGTACATTATATCAAATTAATCTGGTAAGGTCAACACCTCATAGCCATCTTCGGTTACTAAGATGGTATGTTCAAAGTGGCAGCCATAAGAGCCATCATTCATGACGACGGTCCAGCCAGAGGCGTCATCTTCCTCGATGTGATTGGCGGGTTTGCCCAGGGAGGACATAGGTTCAATACAGAGAGTATCGCCGGGTTTTAGAACATAGCCATGGCCACGCTTGCCAAAGTTGGGGACTTCGGGCTCTTCATGCATTTCTTTGCCGATGAAATGGCCGACATAATTTCTAATGACGCCGAGATGGCCGCGTTCTAGAACTTTTTCTACGGCATAACCGATATCGCCAAGGTGGGCACCGGGTTTGACCTGTTCGATACCCTCAAAGAGGGCGGATTCTGTAACGCTAATCATTTTTTTAACGGCTGGAGAACCCTTACCGACGAGCATAGTAAAAGCGGAATCAGTAAAATAGCCTTCGTAAAGAATTACCATATCAAAAGAAACCTTGTCCCCTTCCTCGAGACGATAATCAGTGGGGGCGCCATGGACGAGCTGGTCGTTAGTGGAAATACAGATACAGCCGGGAAATTTCTCGGGTAGTAAATCGTAGGCGACTTTCGCGCCACGCTTTTCGACTTCTTTTCTAACCCAAGCGTCGATTTCTTTCTCGGACATGCCGGGCTTTACGTAAGCTCTTAAATCGCGGAGGAGATTACCAAGAATCTTGCCGCCGGCGCGCATTTTAATAATCTTATCTTCGTTCATCAGAGAAATTATAGCACATTTTAGTTTATTCGCCTAGGCGGCGGTTAGTTAAAAAAGAAGATAGCTATGGAGGCTTGGCGTGTTATAATAGAAATAATAAAGGAGTGTGTTATGATTATACTGTTTGGTCCAGCGGGGAGCGGAAAATCAACTCAAGGGCGGATGCTCGCAGACCTTTATGGTTGGAAGTGGCTGTCGGTAGGACAGGTTTTAAGAGATAATGGGGGGTTCGAAGAGACTTTAAAAACAGGGGTTTTAGTGGATGATGCGACAGTAGTAAGGCTAATGGATGAACAAATAGCAATGGCGGAGGCCGAGGGGATGGAGATTGTGCTCGATGGGTATCCACGGGATGTGGTGCAGACGGAGATTATGCTAGAGAAAGGCTCGCCATTTTTCGACAAATTGGACGGGGCAATTGTATTGAAAGTCCCAGTAGAGGAGCTTTGGAAAAGAATTGAGCTCCGGGGACGAGAAGATGATACCGAGGAAGCTTTGAAGAGAAGATTTAAAATCTATGAACAAAATATTGGTCCAATCTTAGAGATTTTGAAAAAGCAAGGAATTTCAATCTATGAAGTAGACGGGGTAGGGGATTACGAGGAAGTAACAGAGAGGTTGAGGAAGATTTTTGAGGAGATTAAACCGAATACCCCAGAGGTATTTCATAGTGATGCGCTGGGCTCAATAGAGAATGACGCGAATTCGCGCGAGAAATCTTACGGGGAATAGGCTTAATTTAAGGGGTGAGCAAAACTGCTATTTGACAGAGAGGAATTTTTTAAGCATAATTAGTATTGACAAATTCGCTAAAGTGTGATAGTATAGAAGATAGTTAGAACATAAAATAAAAATTCTAACAAAAATAAAAATAAACAGGAGAAAAAATATATGAAAAGAGCCGATGTCCACAGTAGTGAACTGTACCTTCCAGACAAAGTAATAGATAGTGATGGGAAAGGAGACGAGAACTGGAAGGACGACACAATCGATGCGCAGATAGAGGATAGTTTCGAGTACTACGAGGACGAAGGCAAGAGCTCAGAAAGACAAAAGGTTAGTCAAGAAAACTTAGAAAAAATTAGAGCATTTAGAGCAAGGCTAGGTAAAAGTAGTATATCGGCGCTAAGATACGCAGCCTAGAAAGGAACATTATAAGATAGACAGCAAAAAACCGAACAGATTGTTCGGTTTTTTGCTAGGTAGTAAGGTATTTAGCTAAAATTTGCCAAATAACTTTTTGATGATGTTGCCAGATCTGGCCGCCTTTTTGTTAGACTTGGATTTCTTGAGGGGTTTTGAATCGGTTTTAAGAGGGGCAGACTCGGCGGCGAGCAAGGCAAGACCGAGCGCACCGGCGTAATCTGGGCTATTGATGGCGTCAGCAATACCGCCGAAACCAGAGGGGATACCGATACGAGAGGCGGTCTGGAGAACGTTCTTAGCGTAGACATCGAGGTCGCGCATTCTGGCGCCACCACCAACTAATACGATCCCCTCAGGGAGCTTTTTGGCGTAGCCGGCGACCCGAATCTCGTTCTCTACTCCGGCGAAAATTTCATCAAGACGATCACGGACGACGCGATTGACTTCTTTTCTAGAGAAGGCGAGTTCAGTGTGACCTTTCTTTACAACAATTTCTTTATCGTCGTCTTTGAAGATGCCGGTAACGAAGCGGCGCTTGATATCTTCGGCGACCTCAGTCGGGACTTGGAGAAGGATAGCGAGGTCGTTAGTGATATTGTTCGCACCAACAGGGATAACTCCGACATATTGCAAATCACCATTCTCATAGATAGCGACACCAGTGGTGGCATAGCCGAGATCAATAACGGCGACGCCATTTTCGCGTTGCTTTTCGGTTAGAACGGCGGCGGCAGCGGCCATTACGCTCGGGATAAGCTTTTCGGCGGTAATGGTAGCGCCATCTAGAGCCTTGCGTAGATTTACAGCGGTAGGCATGAGGGCAGAGATGACATTAGCGCGCATCTCTAAGAGAAGACCAGTCATACCGAGTGGGTCCTTAATACCGCTTTGTCCGTCTAAGGTATAAGAAAGGGGAAGAACATCTAGAATCTCACGATTAGCGGGGACTTTACCGAGAACAGTAGCGCCTTCTACGCGGTTTAAATCATCCTCGGTGATTTCATGGTCAGGGGTGCCGAGAGCAATACGCCCCTCAGCCTGGATAGACATGACATTACTGCCGTTAATAGAGACGAAAGCGGAGTTGATATTAAAGCCACTCATGCGCTCTACCTCTAGGAGCATGCGATCAATGGCCTCAGCTGGACCAGAGAGAGTATCGACAGTACCTTTTTGCATGCCGGCATTTTTACCCTCATTATATCCAACGACAGAAATGGCACCATCGCGCCCAACTGTCGCAACGACGGCACGAACATTTTCCGAGCCGACATCAATTCCCGTTACGTATCTAGTGTTCTCGTCCATAATAGTTTCATTATAACATAAGTTTTTTAAGATTTAAAAAAATGAAGAAAAATCTAGACTTTCAGAAATATATGGTATAATAAGGAAAAGAAAAGTGAGGAGTTATAATGCCCGAAGTAAAGCCAACAGAAGTTGAAAGCACAGCAAGTATCAAAGTAATAGGGGTCGGAGGAGCCGGTGGCTCTGCGGTTGACCGTATGAAGGAAGTCGGTTTGACCGGTGTAGAATTCATTGCGGTGAATACAGATGCACAAGCTCTGTACCATTCTGCGGCCGATACCAAGGTTCACATTGGAAAGGGACTTGGCGCTGGTGGTGATCCAGAGAAGGGCCGCGAGGCAGCTGAGGAAAGCAGGGAACAAATCGGCAAATCATTAGATGGTGCGGATATGGTGTTCATTACACTTGGTGCTGGTGGTGGTACTGGCTCTGGGGCGGGTCCAATTGTGGCTCAAGAAGCGAAGGCTAGAGATATCCTGACTGTTGGTGTGGCGACTAAACCATTTACTTTTGAGGGTGCGAAGAGAAAAGAGAATGCGGATGAAGCGATTGAAGCGCTTTCCCATAATGTGGATGCGTTGATTACGATTCCGAATGATAGATTACTCCAGACGATTGATCCGAGAACGCCGTTGCTCGAGACTTTCAAGATTGCAGATGACGTTTTGAGGCAAGGTGTTCAGGGAATTTCAGAATTGATTACTGAGCATAGCCTGATTAACCTAGACTTTGCAGACGTAAAGGCGATTATGAAGAACGCCGGGAGTGCTCTGATGGGTATTGGTCGTGCGAGCGGCGAGAATAGAGCAGTATTGGCGGCACAACAGGCGATTGAATCTCCGTTGATTGAGGTGAAGATTGAGGGCGCGAGGGGCGTGCTCTTCTCGGTAGCGGGCGGATACGATATGAGCATGTCAGAGATTCAGGAAGCGGCTGAGGTAATTACGGGTGCGGTTTCTCCGGACGCGAATATTATCTTTGGTGCGTCGATTCGCCCAGAGCTTGAGGATGAAGTGGTAATTACGGTGGTAGCGACAGGTTTTGACTCGGATTACTACAGAGCTTTAGATAAGCAAAAAGAGGAAGAAGAGGCAGCAGCCGAAAGAGAGAGAGAAGAAGAGAAAATTGAAGAAATGCCGGCAGCGACGATTGTGAACGATGTGGTCTCCGAGATGGAAGAGAGCTCAGAAGAGCCAGTAATCGATGACACACCAACGGATATTGAGGATGAAAAGCCACGAGTGACTTCTACAGAGTTTGCGAAAGAGACTCCGAGGACGAGTATTTGGGACGCAATTAGAGGTGGAAACAAGGGAGACGAGTCAATTCCAGAAGAGGATCTGGATGTACCGCCATCTCTTCGCAATCGCATGAAACACTAGATTTTTAAGCGGGCTTGGAGGTAACAATGCCGAGGAATTTGCAAATTGGGGATAGTAAAGTACTAGAAAGTCGAGAAACTCCCGATGGGACGATGATCAGGAGGCGGAGAATTACCTCGGATGGCAAATATCGTTTTACGACTTATGAACGGATAGAGATGCCGGAGTTGACAGTGCTAAAAAGGAGCGGAAATAAAGAGGTTTTCGACAGGGGTAAGCTCCTTACAGCAGTACGGCGAAGTGTGGGGAAGTATTTCAATTCGGAAATGGAAGTGGAGCAGGTAGTGAACTCAGTGACAGGGAAATTATACGATTTGGGAGTGGATGAGATCACTTCTAAGCAGGTTGGTGAGGCGATTTTGGATGTATTAGCAGAAGTAAATGAGGTAGCCTATGTGCGGTTTGCGAGCGTTTTTAGAGAGTTTAAGAGTCTAGATGAATTCGAAAAAATTATTAGGGAACAAAGGAAGAAAAAGGAGCTAAAATGAAAATAGTAGTTCTAACAAAAGACGGATATGATTATTCAAGTGCAGTAGACACTTTTATTACAGATTTACAGTCGGAGGCTAGTAGTGTAGAGGTAGAGAGGCTAGACCCGGATACATATGACGGCGAGAGCTTTGCGAGAGCGCTAGATATTTTGGAATTTCCAGCAGTAGTGGCGGTAGACAATAATGGGACTTCGATTCAGCAGTGGTTGGGGATGCCGCTTCCGCCGATTTCGGAAGTTTCGTATTACACGAACTTATGATATAATTATCTCTATGGAATATCAACCAAGAAGGCGCGCAATAGAATATGAAAAAGCGCTGGTAGATTTTTGGAAGAAAAATAAGATTTTTGAGCGGTCGGTAGAACAGAGACCAGAGGCCAATTCTTATGTGTTTTATGATGGGCCGCCGTTTATTACAGGGAATCCGCATCATGGGACGCTTTTGTCATCAATCGTGAAGGATGCGGTGCCGAGATTTTGGACGATGCGGGGGAAGAGAGTAGAGAGGCGCTGGGGTTGGGATTGCCATGGTTTGCCGGCAGAGAATTTCGTAGAAAAGCAGCTGGGCATTACAGATAGGCGCGAGATTGGAACGAAATGGCCGCTAGAGACTTACATCACTAAAGCTAGGGAATCGATGGTGGCAAATTCGGAGACCTGGAGAGCGACAATCGATAGAATTGGTCGGTGGGTGGATTTTGATAATGCGTATCGCACGATGAACAAAGATTTTATGGAGTCGGTATGGTGGGCATTTAAGACGCTTTATGCCAATGGGAAGATTTATGAGGGGCGGAAGGTTTTGATGTACGATACGAAGTTTTGTACACCGGTTTCGAAGGCGGAGGTCACGATGGATAATGATGCGTATCAAGTTGTGACGGATCCAAGCGCGTTTGTGAAGTTCAAGCTTAAATCGCAATCGCTCTACATCTTGGCTTGGACGACGACGCCTTGGACGTTGCCGGCAAATAGGATGTTGGCGG
>CAYRGP010000003.1:25041-26447 GCA_964423995.1 uncultured Candidatus Saccharibacteria bacterium | reverse complement strand
ATCTTGGCTTGGACGACGACGCCTTGGACGTTGCCGGCAAATAGGATGTTGGCGGTGAATCCGGAGATGAGATACGGGTTTTATGAAGTTGGGGATGAGGTTTTAGTGGTGGCAGAGAAGTTAGCAGAGAAAGCTTTAGGTGAAGATTATCAGAAACCACTACAGGTGGTGAAGGGCGAAGAATTGGCAGGTCTAGAATATGAAGATATCTTGGGAGAAGGTGTACATAAAATTTATACAGCGAATTTCGTCGGCGAAGAAGAGGGGACGGGGATTGTACATATTGCGCCGGCCTATGGTGAAGATGACTATAAACTATATTTGGAGCATGAAAAAGAGGCGGAATTTGTAGATGTATTAGATGAGAACGGATATTATTTGCCAGAAACAGCAGAGAAATTGCACGAGTTGGGGGTAAGAGACACGGATGAACACGGTATTGAAAACTGGGCGGGGAACAAATTTATCGCTAAAGTCTTAGAAGAGAAGGGGATTGTTTATCGAATTGAGTATATTAAGCATGAATACCCCTTTAATCCGCGATCTAAACAGAGGATTATGTACCGGGCGTTTCCGAGTTGGTTCTTCGATGTGGATAGCTCGAAGTCTTTGATGCTGGAGGAGAACAAGAATATTAATTGGTTCCCAGAATATTTGAAGTATGGGCGGTTTGCGAAGAATATTGAGGCGGCGCCAGATTGGAATTTGTCGCGGGATAGATTTTGGGCGACGGCAATGCCGGTCTGGAAGAGTCCAGAAGGCGATGTTTTGGTTGTCGGAAGTTATGATGAGCTATATGAATTTTCAGGACAGAGATTGGAGGATTATCACCGCCCTTGGGTTGACGATGTAAGATTCACAGCAATCGTGAAGGAAAATGGCGAGATTGTGCCGGAAAAGTCGGGAGAAAAGGGTCGAAAGGCGGAATTTGAGAGAATTTCAAAGGTCTTAGATTGTTGGTTTGAATCTGGTTCGATGCCGTTTGCAGAATTGCATTACCCATTTGAGAATAAAGAGAAATTTGAACGTAATTATCCGGCGGATTTCATTGTAGAATATGTGGGGCAGGTCAGAGCGTGGTTCTATTATGTACACTGCGTAAATACGGCGCTGGTAGAGATTGGAGCCTTCGGAGAAAAAGCCAAAAATGGCCATAAGAATGCGTATAAGAATGTGATTACGACGGGGACGTTGGCAGGGAATGATGGCCGGAAAATGTCGAAGTCACTAGGGAATTTTACGGATCCAAATGAGTTGATGGACAAATATTCAGCGGATTCTTTGCGGTTCTTGCTGCTTTCGAGTCCGGTGCTAGCGGGGGAGGATTTTGCGCTGATTGATAAGGATGTTTCGGATGTGGCGAGGAAGTTATCGGGGATTTGGAATGTCTATGATTTCTTTGCGAC
>CAYRGP010000003.1:0-24941 GCA_964423995.1 uncultured Candidatus Saccharibacteria bacterium | reverse complement strand
CGGATGTGGCGAGGAAGTTATCGGGGATTTGGAATGTCTATGATTTCTTTGCGACTTATGCGAATGTTGATGGGTTTGAGTTTGACAAGTCCAAAATGCCTTCTTTATCCTCTTCGAAAGAGTTAGTGACGAACTTGCTAGACGCGTGGATTATCTCGCGAGTGTATCAGCTGAGAAATGAAATTACCGAAGGTATGGAGGAGTATAACATTCCAAAAGCCTTGTCTTCGGTGTTGCCGTTTGTGGATGATCTTTCCAACTGGTTTGTGAGGCGGTCCAGAAGGCGTTTCTGGAAGTCGGAGGAGACTGCGGATAAGGAAGAGGCTTACGAGACATTATATTTCGTTTTGCTATATCTAGCGGAGATTTTGGCGCCGTTTACGCCGTTTCTTGCGGAAGAGTTGTATCAGAAGTTGACTGGGACGGAAGATTCAGTACACCTGTTGGACTGGCCAGAGGCGGGGGAAATAGACACTGAGGTTCTTCAGGAAATGGCGAGGACGCGAGAGATAATTACGGAAGGTTTGGCAATGCGGATGAATAAGACGGCGGATGAGCCGCAGGTGAAAGTCCGTCAGCCTTTAGGACGATTTGTCTATGCAGGAGAGAAATTGGGTGTTGAATATGAGCAGATGATTGCTGACGAGTTGAATGTGAAAAAAGTGGAAAATGGCGAGAAAACCAAGTTGGATAAGACACTTACTCCAGAGTTGAAGGCCGAAGGGTTTGCAAGAGAGGTGATTCGGGCGGTGCAAGCGGCGCGGAAGAAAGCGGGGTTACTCGTAGACGATAGGATTAAGCTCTATGTTTCCGCAGAAATTGCGCCAGAATATGTAGAGATGGTGAAAAATGAGGTTTTGGCATCTGAGCTAGTAGAATCAGGGAATTTTGCCTACGATGAAATTGCGACGATTTCGGGCGAGCAGGTGACGATTTCACTTGAAAAAGCATAGGGATCCAAGACTTTACATTTTAGGGGTGATGTGATAGAATAGGGGGAGTTAATAATAAAGGATTTTTATGAAGAAAGCAGTGATTCTCGTCGGCGGAAAACAGTATCTCGTCGCTGAGAAAGAGACCCTACGGGTGGACCTCCTCCCGGAAGGAACTAAAGAGCTCGAGCTGCCAGCCCTCATGGTAATCGATGGTGAGAAGACTACGGTCGGGACACCAGAGGTGAAGGGCGTGAAAGTTTCGGCCAAAGTCAAGGAAGCTATGGTGAAAGGCGAAAAAGTCCGCGTGATTCGTTACCACTCGAAAAAACGCGTACATAAAGAGAACGGCCATCGCCAGAAGTACTCTGAGATTGAAATTGTCTCGATTAAATAAGAAAAAGACCCCGTGTGGGGTCTTTTTTGTGGTATAATATATCGTATATGGCGACTGTGATTTGTGTTTCCAACCAAAAAGGAGGTGTCGGGAAAACTACGACAGCTGTCAATCTTGCGTTTTATTTAGGGAAAGATAAGTTTTCTACACTACTAATCGATTTTGACCCACAGGGGAATGCGACTTCTGGGCTAGGGATTAATCAGGAAGATTTAGAGAAGACCATGACCGATGTGGCGATGGGGGAGGCTGGTCTAGCCGAAGTAGTAACAGAGACGAAATACAAGAATTTATCGATTGCGCCGACCTCTACGGATTTGGCTAATGCAGAGGTGGAGATGGCGAATTTGGCGCAAAAATTCACGCAGCTTAAAAGAGCGATTTCAGCGGTAGAAAAAGATTATGACTACATCATCATTGACTGCCCACCTAGCTTATCGCTTCTTACGGTGAATGCTATGATTGCGGCAGATTATCTATTGCTCCCGGTACAGACGGAATTTTATGCGTTAGAAGGCGTAGCTCAGCTCTTAGAGACGATGAAATTGATTAAGAAGGCGGGAAATCCCAATCTGAAACTACTCGGAGTGGTAGCGACGATGTATGACAAACGGACCTCGCTTTCTCGTCAAGTACTAGAGGAGATTAAGAAATATTTCAAAGATTTGACTTTTGAGGTGACGATTCCGCGTAACATTAGAGTGGCAGAGGCGCCGAGTCATGGTGCGCCTGTGGGTGGGTACGATGCTTTGTCGAGAGGTGCGAGAGCATATAAGGAGTTTGCAAAAGAGGTGGAAGAGCGGACCGGAAAGGGTAAAAAATAATGGCAAGAGGATTAGGGCGAGGATTTTCTAGTTTAATCCCGACAGATTTAGTAGACGAAGATTTTGACCCTACGGCGGAGGCGGATGCAAAAGTCTCGAAACTATTAGAGATTGAGATTGATAAAATCGCGCGGGATATAGAGCAGCCAAGAAAGACATTCTCAGAGGAGTCTTTGGCGGAGCTAGCAGCATCTATTAAAGAGCATGGAGTTTTACAGCCGCTAGTAGTAGTAGAAGAAGAAGGAAAGTATGTAATTGTAGCGGGTGAGCGGAGATGGCGAGCAGCTAAGATAGCAGGGCTTTCTAAAGTTCCGGCAATTGTCAGGACGATCGACACGCAGAACAGGTTGGAGCTTTCGATTATTGAGAACGCACAGAGAGAAGATTTGAACCCGATTGAGCTTGCAACGGCTTATGCAAAATTGAAAAATCAGTTTAACCTGTCGGTGAAAGAGATTGCGGCAAGAGTGGGGAAGAGTGAGTCGGCAGTGATGAATACAATGCGGCTTTTGAATTTGCCAGAGACGGCGAAGAAAGCGATGGTGGAGCACGGTTTATCAGAAGGGGTGATGCGGCCATTGATTACGGCGGATGAAGAATTAGTAGAAAAGGCGGTGCCGTTGATTGTAGCAGAAGGTTGGAGTGCGAGAAAAGTAGAACAGTATATTGCGGCGAATCGGAAGAAAAGCTCAGTGATAGCCGTAAAAACTGACGCACAAGTAAAAGAAGAAATGGCGCTGTCTGAAAAATACGGCGCAAGAGTGCGGGTGGCTTCAAGATCAGTGACATTTTCTTGTAAAACCCAGGAAGAGTTAGAAGATTTATTGAAAAAACTTAGATAGGGGTTAGGATGGCGACTGATAAAAAGCGTATTGAAAAGGCCGTCCAGATGGCGACGAAGGCTCATGAAGGGCAGTTCCGAAAAAGTGGCGACCCTTATATTTCGCATCCTCTAGCAGTGATGAAGATTGTGGAAGATTGGGGGATGGATGAAGATACGGTGGTGGCGGCGGTTTTACATGACACAGTAGAGGACACGGACATCACATTGGACGATATTAAGAATGAGTTTGGCGAGCAAGTCGCTTTTTTGGTGGATGGGGTAACGAAACTTGGCAATGCGCGTTCGGGGATGCGTGACATTGATACATATCTTCCTGAAACGAAAGATAATCTGCTTAGGCTTTTGATTGCGATGGGGTCAGATATTAGAGTGTTAATTATTAAATTGGCAGATAGATTGCACAATCTAAGGACACTTTCGGCTTTGCCACCAGATAAGCAGCGCAAAATTGCGAAAGAATCTCTGGAGGTTTTTGCGCCGCTAGCGGACCGATTGAACATGGGGAGATTGCGCGTGGAGATGGCGGACATCGCGTTTTCCTATGTTGATCCGACGCGGTTTCGTGAATTGCAGGATTTAATTGAGGAATATAATGTATCAGCGGCTTCGGCGCTGAAAAAAGTGCGGAAGGAAGTTTCTGAGGCTTTGGGACGTGAGAAAATTAAGTTTACGATAGATGGGCGAGTGAAGTCGGTCTATTCATTACATAAAAAATTAATTAAGCATAATCAAAATATGGGAGAGATTTACGATTTGACGGCACTAAGGGTAATTGTGACGGATATTACGGATTGCTATTTAGCATTGGGGGTGATTCATTCGCTCTATACGCCGATGTCGGGGAGGATTAAAGATTATATTGCGGTACCAAAACAGAATGGTTACCAATCGATTCATACAACGGTGATTACAAAAGATAAAAGAATTATTGAATTCCAGATTCGGACACGAGAAATGCACGAATATGCAGAAAGAGGTTTGGCGGCATCGTTTTATTATAATGAACAGAAATTGACAGAGAACTATCGGACAGGGAAGATTCAACATTTGCCGACTTCGCTACTTTGGATTACGGAATTGCAGAATACAGCGGCGAAATTACGCGCTGGTAAAAAAGTGGATATGAAGAAATTGAAACTAAATCTTTTTGCGGATAAAATTTTCGTTTATACCCCGAAGGGGGATATTATTGATTTGCCGAAAGGGGCTTTGCCGCTAGATTTTGCCTATAGGCTACATTCTGAAATTGGTGGGCATGTTATAGGGGTGAAAGTTAATGGAAAGATGAGTAATTTGAATAAAAAATTAGAGCACGGCGACATAGTAGAGATTTTGACTTCTAAAAAACAGACGGCTAAAGCCTCTTGGTTTGATAAAATTTTTACAGCCCATGCGAGGCAGAAATTGCGTCAGCAACTCAGTAGAAAATAATTACATTAAGGCGAAATACGGCTGCTCGATTTGGGAGCGTGGGTCTTGGCCGAAGACCATGAGGGTGCGCTCGAGATCATCCATGACCTCGGAAATTTTGTCGTCATCCTTTAGTTTGGTTTCTAATTTTAGATAGTAACCGGAGACGCGGTCGACTTTGTCTAGGCACATACGAGTATCTTCACCAATGGGAAGGATTTGGCGGCGGCGAGAGACCTCGGATTTGAGCTCAAAACCGAGTTGGTGAATGATATCGACCATGGCGACATAGTCATTGACGATAACGCGATTTACGATGTCTATGCCGGAATCTTCGACGTGGCGCTTTAAAATTAGCTCGTATTTCGGCGGGCGGTCTACTGCTTTCATTTCGGTGCGCATAATCATGCGAGGCATATTATTACCGGATTTAAAACCACGAGGGAGATAGACGCGATCGTGTTGCCAGACCATAGGCTCAAACTCTAGATCGATTTCGCTCATTTTGTCTTCTAGTTCTTCGCGGTTTCTGATTTTTACCTTTACGACGGCAGTTTTCATATATTTACCTTTCCTTCCCGGGCTTCTTTTGCCCAATAATCGGCTTTTTCGTTTAACTCGACACCAATATGGCCACGAACGTAGATTAGATGCACATTACCTACTTTGTAGAGACTGTAGGCTTTCTTGACGAGGTCAAGATTCTTAATTTCGCCAGACTTTTTGCGCCAGTTCTTTTCTTCCCAAGTAGGCGCCCATTTAGTCAGAATGTTAATCCAGAGTTGGGAATCGGTGTGGATTTCGCATTCTTTGCCTCTAGCATAGGTCATAGCAGCAATAAGAGCCCAACCTTCCATACGAATATTAGTGGTCGTTTCGCGATGCGATTTTCTGGCAATGAGCGGCTCGCCGTTTTCATTAAGAACGGCAAACCCGCCCGGACCGGGATTGGGATGTGCACTTCCATCTGTCCACAACACTAACATATGTGATATAATTATATCATAAATCTAATTGGAGGAAAAGATGGAAGAAAGTTTTGATGTATTTCACTGGGCGAATGAAGTTGATGAAATTAAGAATAATGTTTCTGTGGAATTGTTTTTGTTTAATAGAAATTATACGCCGTATAAGGTGAAATATTCAGATGCTTTGACGAGTTCGGTGAAAGAGTTGTTTTTGAATGAGGCGGTGAAATATATTATTGAAGAGGCGGATAAGGGTCTAGAATGTAGAGAGTATGAGCGGAGTGATGGGGAAGAGAAAGTAATTTATCGGACGAAACTTAGTAAAGTCGGGAGAGCAGAGACGCTACTTCATCTTATCGAGAATGAGTATAGGGATATTGATTATTTTTCGGATAATGAATATGGGTTCAAAAAGATTAAGGGGATTATAGCGAAATTTTCTTACCCAGATTCTGAGAGCGGAGAGACGAAGAGCTTTTATATCGCTAAAGGTATCTCGGCGTCTTCGGCGCTCAAGGCGGGGACGAGTTGGGAATTGAACGGGGAGAGTTTTGAGCCGTTTTCGGCCGAGGTGGCTTTGAAAATGCCGGTAGATAATCAAGTGGCGATTATTGGCGAGGATGTAGTTATCTTTAATCAGACGAAGTTTGAGGCACTTTTCCAATATGACTATAAGGCACAGGTGTTGGCCGAGGAGAAGGCAAAGGAACTTTCGAAGAAATACAAATTATCTTTTGCGGAAGGGTTGACGCTAGATGCTTTATTGGCGGATAGGAAACCAATTTTGAAAAAAGTACAGGCGATGGATATTGCTGAGGAAATGAGCCAGGAGCAGGTTATTGATTATGCCGATGAAATGCATTTGGAGCTAATGACAGATGATGATGGTTCGATTATTATTATGGATGACAAAGATTTGTCGATGTTGGTGAATTTAATCAATGAAGATTATTATGTATCGCCGGTGAATGGTAAAAGATACGAGATAAAATCAAAAAAGCTCTTAGAGGATGCTGAAGGCGAACCTCCAAGAGGGTAGGGAATTATTCATTGACGTAGCCGGCGACAGTGGCGTCAGGCATAGCGGCAGCGACTTGAGAATCGTTAGTGGCAGCAATGGAGGTCAGACGAGCTTTCTCGACGGCTAAGTCTTCTTTTTCGGCGGTGAGCTCAGCGATTTGGCTATCTAGTTCATCGATGCGATAGTCGTAAGAAGTAGCTTTGGTGCCCTCGGTGAGATAGATCATACCCATAACGGTGATAAGCATAAGAAACATTCCAATAAGGCTGATAGGGCCAAGATTTTTGCTTTTATGCCGTACCATATTTTGATTACGGCTAGGCTGGCTAATGTAGCTTACTCCTCGTCTAGTTGTGTATTCTCCTGATCGCATTTTTGAATATTTTACTCCACTGTTTATTTTTTATTAATTTTTAGTTTTATGGTCTGGACGTTCTACCGATTTGGTAAATGGTCCCACATAGACCGGAAGGGAAGGGTGTCGCCATCGGCACTGAATCTTCACCTTCCGGGAAGGTCATATTTTTCCACACTCCAAAGAAACTCTAAATCTTTGGTGGAACTTTTTTCGTTTGAGCGAAATTAGTTCCATGGGTAGCTCGCAAAGCGAGCTACGAATTAGCGAAAATTGACTTTGATTTTTTGAGCGCGAGATTTGTTCGCGACAATGATTTGACGTGGCATAATTGCCTCCTTTTTATTTTTGTAATTTTTATTTGTATCTAAACTCGCTCTGCCGCTCTGAGTTTTGCGGAACGGGCGCGAGGGTTGATACCTAACTCCAGACTCCCTGCAGTGATAGGACTGTTAGTAATTATTTTAAGCGGAGATTCTTCGCCATAAGAAGTAACCTCTTTAAAATAATTTTTTACTAGCCGATCTTCTAGACTATGAAAGGTGATGATAGCGACGCGCCCCTTTGGATTTAATAAATCTGGGAGCAGCGGCAGAGTCTTTTCAATTATACTAAGCTCATCGTTGACGGCGATACGTATAGCCTGAAACACTCTGGTAGCAGGATGGATACGCCCATGACGAGGTAAGACTTTGGTGACGACTTCCGCTAAGGTAGCAGTATCGTTGATAGGTCTAGATTGTATAATTCTGAGACTGATTTTTCGCGACAAACCTGGACTCAACTCACCATATTGGTGCAAAATATCGGAGAGCTCAGACAGAGAGGCATGATTCACGATGGTTGCTCCAGAAAGGGAATTAGTCTGATCCATACGCATATCAAGCGGGCCATTATGTTGGAAGGAAAAGCCGCGACTTTCATCGTCTAACTGCGGAGAGGACACCCCAAAATCAGCTAGAATTAAATCGAAAGTCTTTCCACTACTCTTAAGAGAAAACGCAGCGCTATAAAAGTCGTTATGGATAATTTCTGGAGCTTCGCCATCATGGTACTTCGCCGTAAGAAATTTAATGGAATTTTCATCCCGATCCACAAGACATGAATTCTTATAATTCCGCGTTAACGCCAAAATCTGACTGGCATGGCCTGCATAGCCAGCTGTTAAGTCTAAATATGACTCACCAGCCTCAGGCTTTAAAACCGTCAAGACTTCTGATAATAATACAGGATTATGAAATGTCTTCATTGTGTATATTATACACCTTTGTTTGAGATCGCCCAAATGAGAATTTTAGTGTGTTTGTGTTTGTATGATTTTTGTTTAGTATACAATAACTATTACCACGATCTGATAAACCGGAGTTCATCTCATATCTTGGCAGTTGAGAGGTTATTGTGCTATAGTTGATTCATTAGAGTTAATTGGGAGGTGTTAATGGAGGTGCGTGTGGTTTTGATTTCGGGTATCCTAAACCCGCACCAAAACTCCCATTTGGCCAACCTCAAACGATATTAATGTGCATTTCCAAAAAGTGTCTCGGAAGTAACAAACTTTTCCCGACTTCCGGCTACCTACGCTCCTTTATAGTTCAATGTACTTTTTGTTTTTGTTTCTGGATTTTTGTCTTTTATATCCATTGAATTCAGTATAGACTATTTCACAAAAAAAAGCAAGAGTTTTTTTGAAGATTTTTTGAAAAAAGTTTATGGTATAATATTGGCATGAAACGTGTTAAGTTTCTAAGGTTATGCTTAATATTAGCAGTAGCATTAATACTGTCGCGACTTTTTCAGATTCAGATTTTAGAACATGATGCCTATGTAGCAAAGGCGGCGGCGGAGCACACTTCATTATATGATATTGTGGCAAAAAGAGGGGAAATATACATGATGGATGGGGATGAGCCGGTCCCTGTCGTGCTAAATACTACGGTCTATACCATAGCAGTGGATCCGCAGGTAGTAAAAAAAGATACAATGGCTGAGGCGATGGGAAAAATCGATAAGAATAAATGGACGGTTGATAATCTGGATGAAGTTTTTGCGGATGGAGATAGAAGGTATTTTATAGTGGCAAAGGGGGTCAGTAGAGATGAATATGTAGCGTTTTCTGAGGTGGCGCCGAGCGGGATGTATGCCCAGTCTCAGAACCAGAGAGTTTACGCGGAGGGGGATTTAGCAGCAAGTGCGTTGGGATTTGTAAACGCAGACGGCGTAGGCCAATATGGGGTGGAGGGGGCTTTGAACGGAGAATTGGCGGGGAAAAATGGAATGTTAAAGACTATCACGGATGTTAATAAGGTGGCGCTTTCGATTGGGGATGATAATGTACGAATCCCGGCAGAAGATGGGAAGAATTTAGTACTGACGATTGATAGAAATATCCAGAAAAAGGTGGAGGAGGTCTTGTCTCAGCATATGAAAGATACTGGGATTTCACATGGCTCATCTATGGTGTTCGACCCAAATTCAGGGAAAGTGCTGGCAATGGTCACTTTGCCATCTTATAATCCGGCGGAATATGCGAAGGTGGAAGATGTGAGCGTTTTCGTAAATGATATCTTGGAGAATCCATACGAGCCGGGAAGTATCTGCAAAGGATTTACGATGGCATCGGCAATTAATGAGGGAAAAATGACGCCGGAGACGACTTATGAAAATACTGGGTCGACTACGGTGGATGGATGGCCAATTGATAACGCTCAACCCGAGAAACAACTGGGGATAATTACGATGCGGACGGCTTTGCAATGGTCGCTTAACACTGGTAGTGTTCAGGCGTTGAGATTGCTTGGGGGGAGTACGGATACAATTACACAGGCGGGGAAAGAGCTTTTGTATGATTATTATTACAATCATTTTGGTTTGGGGCAGTATACGGGGATTGAACTCTATGAGAGTCCGGGGACAGTTATCAAGCCGGATTCTGAATATGCCTATAATTCAACTTACGCTAATATGACTTTTGGACAGGGTTTGGACGTGACGATGGTGCAAGTGGCGGCGGGCTGGAGCTCGATTATCAATGGTGGTAACTATTATCAGCCGACGGTCATTGCTGGGTATGTAGATAAAAATGGGAAGTTCATCAAAGCAGAAGTGAAAGAGCCGGTGCGGACGAATACAGTGACGCCAGAGACCTCGGCGACGATGCGTGGGATGCTACATGATACGAGATGGTGGATGGGGGACCCGCCGGAGTATTATTTTGGTGGTAAAACCGGTACGGCACAAGCTATTCGGGATGGGGCTTACGTGATGGATGAATTTATCTCTGGCTATATTGGCTATGGCGGGTCTTCTCAAGACCATCCGGAATATGTTATAATTACTAAGATGTGGGAAAAGGGCAGAACGGTCTCTTCGGAAGATGATGTCCGCCCAGTATTTGAGGATTTGAAGATGTGGATGCTAGATTATCTGAAAATCCCGCCTAACACAGAAGGAAAAAGTTGATGAATATAAAAGGCGAAATGTTCTATGGATTGGTATTAGCGTTAGGAGCGTTTCTTTTAGCGATGTTCTTGACGCCGATTTACACATATTTTGCCTATAAATATAAATGGTGGAAAAAGCAGAAAAAGGAGACGCTAACAGGCGAGGCGCTCCCGGTGATGTCGAAACTTCATGCGCATAAATTCCGGCGAGCTTTCCCGACGATGGCGGGGATTATTGGAGTGATCACAGTTTGGTTTGTGACGATGCTTTGTAATTGGGACCGGGGTCAGACTTGGCTACCTCTAGTGGCTTTTATTGCCGGTTCGGTGGTGGGGTTGATTGATGATTTGATTAACGTATTTGGATCGGGGAAGGGTGCGGCTGGCTTAAGAGCGCCGGTGAAATTTTTCTTAATTACGGTGGTAGGGGCGACATTGGGTTGGTATTTTGCAGTGAAACTTGGTTGGAGCTCGCTACATGTACCATTTGTAGGTGAATGGGCTTTGCCAGAATGGTTGATGATTACGATGTTTGCCTTTGCTGTAGTAGCGACGTCGAACGCAGTAAATATTTCGGATGGACTAGACGGGTTGGCGGGCGGAATTACAATGATTGCCTATGGGACTTTTGGGGTAATTGCTCTATTCCAAGGCCAGTGGATGCTAGCGGCTTTCTGTTTTACAGTTTGCGGTTGGCTGCTTTCTTACGTTTGGTTCAATGTGCCGCCGGCGAGATTTATGATGGGGGATGTAGGCTCCTTTGCCCTAGGGTCGGGTTTGGGGGCAGTGGCGATGATGACGAATTCACTGTTCTTACTGCCGATTATTGGTGGACTTTTGGTGATAGAGGCGGGGTCTTCGCTAATTCAAATTATCTCTAAGAAATTGTTTCATAAGAAAATCTTTATTTCCGCACCGATTCACCATCACCTAGAAGCGAAAGGATGGGGGGAGGCAAAAATTGTGATGAGATTTTGGGTGATTTCCGGAGTTTTAGCAATAGTGGGATTGTTTTTGGCAGCGGTGGGCGGCATCGTTTCGCGTTAAGGGTAGTTTCGATTTTATGATGATTATGGTATAATTGTGTCGTGAGAAAGCACAAGCCAGATTACATTATTTTGTTAATTACGCTAGCGCTGATGGCGCTAGGGTTAGTTGTGATTTTTGCGATTGGGCCACAGCGGGCGAATTTCTTGAATTCGGCGCTCGGAGAGGAGAGATATTCAGAGAATTTTTTCTTCATCCGGCAGGCAATTTCGGTGGGGATTTCGATTGTAGCGTTTATTATCGCAATGAAATTGCCACTGAAATGGCTCAATAGATATGCGAAATGGATTATGTTATTTGCGTTGCTTTTGAATGCATTTTTGGCGATTTTAGCGGTAGCGAAATCATCACTAGCGATTTGTCAGTTGGGTGGCTGTAGGTGGATTGGTACAGCGGGCCTAAGTTTCCAGCCGGCAGAATTCCTAAAGGTAGCGTTGGTGATTTACTTAGCGGATTTAATGGCGAGAAGAAAAGAAGAGGGAAAATTAACGTCGTTTTCGGAATTCTGGTGGCCATATATTTTAGTTTCGGGACTATCACTATTTTTCGTGGTGGTTCTACAAAAAGATTTAGGAACAGGGCTTTCGATAGTAGCAATCATATTGTCGACTTTATTTATATCGGGAGTGCCGTTAAGATATTTTGCGGCAGCAACGGCAGTGCTAATGGTAGCGGGAATGGCTTCAATTTTAGTCTCGCCGCACCGGATGGAAAGATTATCGACATTCCGGGGGGGTGGAGATTCGGATTCGTCTTATCATATTGACAATGCTTTACTTGCGATTGGTACGGGTGGTTTGTTCGGGGTGGGAATTGGCAATTCAGTCCAGGCAACTGGGTATTTGCCGGAGTCAATTAACGATTCGGTATTCGCGGTGATGGGAGAAACTTTTGGGTTCTTTGGATTATTCTTACTGATTTTGGCGTTTACAGCGTTACTCTTTAGGCTACTTAGAATGATACCGTTTTTGGAGTCGTCGATGGCGATTATGGTGGCGGGGGTGTTTGGTTGGTTGGCGGCACAATTGATTGCTAATGTGGCTTCAATGGCGGGGCTGATACCGCTGACAGGGATTACTTTGCCATTACTTTCGTATGGTGGAACATCAATGATGTTTGTGGCATTTGCATTGGGTTTGTCGATGCAAGCCTCTGGTTATACAAGGAGAATAGCATGAAAGTTTTAGTAGTGGGCGGTGGTAGTGGTGGACATATTACGCCGGCAGTGGCGGTAGTGAGAGAAATTTTAGAGCTAAAGCCGCGGACTAGAGTGGAGTTCTGGACGGACAGGAAATACTATGCTAATGTTATGAAAATAACAACAGAAATAGGGGTGTCTTGGGGGGAAGAGGACCGTCTGTCTGGAAAAAGGCAATATATCAGAGTGCGAAAAGTTTTGGCGGGGAAATTTCGGAGGTATTCTGGATGGAAATTTTCGGATTATCTTGAACATCCTTGGGTGGCATTTAGGGATTTAGTATTACTAAATATCATAGGATTTTTTGGGTTTGTAGCGGGGATTTTCCAGAGCTTCTTTAGGTTAATCGGTAAAAAGTCGCGTCCGGACGTGGTGTTTTTGAAAGGCGGATTCGTAGGGCTACCGGTGGGGATTGCTTGTCGGCTCTTAAGGATTCCGTATGTAGTGCATGAAAGCGACGCAGTGTTCGGATTGGCAAACAGATTATTAGTGCGGAAGGCGAAGATTGTGGCGGTAGGAGTGGACGAGAAATTTAAAGATGAGAGATTCAGGTATGTGGGTGTACCAGTGGCGCCAGAGTTCAAGAAGGTTTCGGCGACGAGAGAAGCGCAGCTAAAGCGCGCATTTGGGTTTGACCCGGAAAAACCATTAGTGGTGATAACCGGTGGCTCACAAGGTGCGCAACATATCAATGTCTCGATAAGAGAGATTTTGCCGGAAATATTGAAGTTTACATCGGTGGGATTAGTGGCGGGGAGGACACAGTATGAGGAGATGATTGATTTGAAGAAATATGAGATTTACGAGAAGGCGAAACTGAAATCGAACTTTCGGATGTGGGCGTTTAATTCGGCGATGCATGAGCTTTTGGGGGCGGCGGATGTGATAGTTTCACGAGCGGGGGCAACGACGATTGCTGAGATGGCGGCGCTTTCAAAGGCGGTGATTTTGGTGCCCTATGCGGCACTTCCTGGTGGACATCAGGTTAAAAATGCGGAGAGATTGGAAAAAATGGGGGCAGCTGAAGTGATTGCAGACGAGGAGATGGTAGAAAAGCCTCAGAAGCTACTTGAAATTATTCAAAAATTAGTGCGGAGCCCACGAGTGAGGAGCGATCTCGCCGAGAAATTGCACGAAACGGCGGCAGGGAATGCGGCAAAAAACTTAGCAGAAATTTTAATAGAAGTGGCAGGAAATGAAAACCGGTAGAACGATTGGTGCAAAGCGCGAACGGGTGGAATCGGAGTCGGATAGGCTGCGATACCGTCAAAAGGTAAAACGGAAGAAATTGGCTCTGATAATGATTTATGCGACGGTTTTGGCGGCTATTGTAATAGGAGTGATTGGAATTATTTTAGGGATGAGGAAGAAAGACTTCACACCTACAGATACGACGAAAGTGGTGGCGCCGACAATAGAGATTGTGGATGAGGCATCGGTCGGGGTATCGAAGAAAGTGAAGGAGTATGTTGGGTACTTAGAACAAGATTTGAAGGGATACGGGATTACCTTAACGAAGGCGATATTGCCAAGAAATAAGACCAGAGAGGTGGATGTCTACATCGCAGACTTTGAAGGCTATTTTAAGCTGTCTTTGGACCGTGGAGTAGGGGTTTCAGCGGAAGATATGGATAGGATGGTGAGATATCTAAAAAAGCAAGGATTTATAGGCGTAGAATATGTGGATCTTCGAGTGGAAGGAAAAGCTTATTATAAAGGCGCAAGAGGGCCAGCTCCCGCAGAAGAGCCGGTAGGAGAATCTTCTGACGGAGTACCATTAGAGGAGGAGGCTCCGGTAGAAGTAGTTCAAGAAGAGCCTGTACCAGAAGAAACAGAGGTGGTTTACGAGGAAGTAGTAGAGCCTACACCGGTGGAAACAGAGGGTATATTAGAGGTGGGAGAATAGGAAATTAACAGGGGTGGAACAGAGGTCAGAGAGATTTTTTGTTCGGTTTTTGTTCGGGAAGGGAATTAAACAAGAGATTTTATATATGGCTCAGGCCTACTTTAGGGAGAAAAAATAGGGGATAACAGGTAGGGAAATATAAGTAGGGAATAAAAGTGGGGAAAAGTCAAATTATAAAAATTTGTGGGTTTGGGCGTGAAATGCGGAGGTTTCACGGCTGGCTTAGCCCAGTAGAGGTGTGATAGTAGAGGTGTAATAGGGGGGGGCTTTCAGAACGGGAGATTTCTCGCCCGTTCGAAATCACCACACTTAGTCGGACCCTCGCCGAAATTCCACTTCGTTACAGTTTCGGACTCGGGTCCGTAAGTGTGGTAATTTCTCGGGGAGAAATCTCTTTATTGTTCTGAAAGCCCCCCCCCTATTACACCTCTACTGATGGGTTATACCCCACTTTGTTTTTCTGTGTATCTTTACTGATGGGTTATACCCCACTTTGTTTTTTCTGTGTATTGTGGGGCTGGGGAGGTCTAGGACGTAAAATATGCATTGTGCGACATTTGAGTTTGCAGGAAAAGACGATTGACTTTACGTCTAAATTTTGGCTGGTTTGGTGGCGGCCGGCTTAGTTTTTAGTTTCTGGCGCATTTCCCTGCGTTCTCGCGGGTTTGTGATTGCGTTTCCGATTCTTATGGCGCTTATGGTTATTATGGGCCTTCATGGCGCCCTCATGGCCTTCAGGGCGATTTACAGGGGTGGACCCCTGAGAATTACCCTTATCTACAGGGGCGGAAAGGGGTTTATCAGAAGTGGAATCTGGCTTAACAGAGGTAGACAGAGGGGAATTGTCATTCCCTTTTTCAGCGACTAATTTTCCGAGGTCCTTGAGGGTAGGACGGTCGGTTTTACCTTCGGCGGTATCTGGGGAAAGGTTTTGCCGGCGAAAATCCTCTTTAGGAGTAGAAGGCTTAGGTGAGCGGACTTTAGATTTGCTCCCTTTGTTCGGTTTTTGTTCGGGCTGATACTTGAAGACAGGAGAATCGTGGCTGATAGTAATTTCCTGCCCATCAGAGAGAGAGGAATTTTCCCTGGCAGCGCGACCAGAGTCAGAGAGCTCTTTCTTGTATTTTTCGGACTGTTCAATAGTCTCACGAATTTCATTCTCTACTTCTTCCCTGTTTCTGGCGTAGCCCTTCCGGGAGTTTTCAATAATTGCAGCAAAATTATCCTCTGGTGTAGGAGGAATTGACAGGGTAGTAGCAGAGAAGGCTGGTACCTTTTCTCCGTTGATAATCATAGAAATAATAAAGTGGCGATTGTTCATCTGGAGAAGATCTTGGGCCTCAAAGGTGGGCTCGAACTGTTTGACGAGGATAGGAGCATCATCTGCGGAGACACGGAAAGAGATAGTTGTACCAACGTTGCCGAAGACGGCGTCACGAACTGAGTCGGTCATCTGGGAAATGTATTGGTTGGCGACGGTGAGATTGAGGCCGTATTTGCGAGCCTCGGAGAGGATAACGGCAAAAGAATCGGTAGCAAAGTTCTGGAATTCGTCCACGTAAAGATAGAATGGGCGACGGTCGGCGACATTAGGAATATCCGAGCGCGACATAGCCGCGAGCTGGACTTTGGTGACTAGGAAGGAGCCAAGAATTGCGGCGTTATCCTCGCCGATGAGACCTTTGGAGAGATTTACTACGAGGATTTTACCCTCATCCATAATGCGGCGAACATCAAAGCTGGATTTTGGCTGACCGATGATATTCCTAATAATGGGGTTGGCGGTGAAGGCTCCAACTTTGTTTAAGACAGGGGCGATAGACTCGTTGACCTGTTTTTCGTTCCATTGTCCAAACTCATGTTTCCAGAACTGGAGGACGGTGACATCTTGGCAATAATCCAAAGTCTCTTTGCGGAAATCTTTATCGGTGAGTAAGCGAGAAATATCAAGAAGGGTGGTCTCAGGGCGATCGAGAAGGGCTAAGAGGGTATAACGGAGGATATGCTCTAGGCGAGGGCCCCAAGAATCGCCGAACATCCGTTTTAGAACACCAATAACCTCTGAGCAAACATTGGGCTTTCTAGAGGGGTCGGTGATTTCGAGCGGGTTGAAGGCGACGGGATATTCCCTGTCGGCGGGGTTGAAATAAACTACGTCTTTAATGCGAGATTTTGGCACATAGCGGAGATTATTGATAGCAAAATCACCATGTGGATCGATGATACAATAACCTTGATTGTAGAAAATGTCAGAGAGGGCAAAGAGCTCGAGCATACCGCTTTTTCCTGCTCCGGTTTGGCCAATAATGTAGACATGGCGCGAACGGTCTCTCCGAAGGAGTCCGAACTGATGGTTGATGCCGCGGAAATTGGTAAGACCGAAGGCGGAGATATTTTCGTCGGTGATGCTGTTCCCTGTTAGAACGGGGAGCGAGGCCGGTGGCTCGGCGGTTTTAGAGTTAGCCCAGACGATATTAGGAGTCTCTACAGAGGTGTGAGGGAGGTGGTAAACCGAAGCGAGCTCAGAGATATTAAGAATAAAACCAGTATCGGCGAACTGGCGGGCCTTGTAAGCGTTAAGCGCGGCCGGGTCAAAAGTGCCGGGAGTGGAAGTAAACCCGTTAAGATTAGTAGAATTAAACTGTTTGAAGGTGCCGACTAGAGCCTGCATATTTAGTTTCGCGTCGATTTGGTCATCACCTAGGTAGGCGAGACGAATTTTCACTTCGTAGCCAAGCTTGGTAGCCTTCTCCTCAGCTTTGGCGATTTGTGTTTTGACGCGGTCTGAGAGCTCGGGTTTAGTATCGGAGCCGGTGCCACCCTCTGGGGGTCGAAAGAGTGCGCCAAAGGCCGTAATGACCCAATACCAGTCAATCCCTAGGAAGCTTGTGTTACGGCTGCCGGATTTCATTTTCTGGACCCACTTATCGGTGGTGGACTTATGCCAATCGTCGGGGATAGGACGGGTTAGGATTTGGACCCAAAGCTCTTCATTTTTCTCGGAATTCAACTTCGCTAAGGTGCCGGTAATTCCGGCCAGAGGATCGACTTCGAAGTTCTCGAAGGTTTTAATCGGTAAGGCCTCGTTCTCTGTTAAAGTAATGTCGGAGGTGTAGACGACCGGATGGCTCTCTCTAGCGGCATCAACGTAATCGTCTTTGACGCGATATATCTGAACGGTGGGGTATTGGGCGTAAATCTGACCCTCAACGAAACTCTGAAGAATCTTTGGTACCCAGACATAGAAACGGATTTGGCCGCCAGTGGAAACAATTTCAAAACTGAGGTATTCTTGGATACCGCCGGAGCTTTTGAGCTCGTTTTTATCTCTTAAAATACCATGAAGAGAGGCAAAGAGCTGCTCGGCGGCTAGCTCTTTCTTGTCATTGGTGCGAGGGATTTCTAGCATCAAAAGGACAGATTCGACGTTTAAAGCTTTGCTCTGCTTGGCTTTTTTGTAATTGCGATAAGTTAAAAAGCCTAGAATCCCAACGATTGGAATCCAGACAAATGGCATCAGAATAAAGTGAATAATGTCTGATAACATACTTTTATTTTACCATAAACAAGGGGATTTTTAAATAGAAACCTAGGCGGTTTTTGCAAGCACGTAAGCATTGCGATCGACTTTTTCGAAAAGTTTTTTATTCTGAAGATTTAAGAGGATAGTGGTCTCTTTGACTTTGCGGGAATGGAGAACTTCGCGGACGATTTCCTCGCGAGAAAGCGGGCGACCAGCTTCTCTCAAAATAGAGGTAATAATTTCAGATACAGTTCCCTTCTTGTAACCCCAAGAATCAAGAGCGTAAATACCCCGGCCAATAAGGACGAAACGAGAATCTTTGATAAGCTCGTTATGGATGGCTTGGATGGTGACATTTTTGCGCTTAAAGTTAGACTCAGAAATGGTTTTGGCGATGTCAGAGAAGTGCATTGGCTGCTTGTTGTTCTCGAGGACAACATAGATTTTGTCGCGGATGTTTTTCGGGTTGACGGTTGGCCATTTAGCGAGACCCCAGAGACCGTTTAAGGTGGCAAGGAGCTTAGAAACGCTAGCGATGGCGGCAATATGGGAAGGATGCTCGTAATCCAATTTACTATCAAGCTCGTCTAGGGTCATCGGCGCTTTGTTCTTCTTGATGACTTCAACGATTTCATCTACTCGCTTTTTAACCTCGCGGTCGTCGCCATACTCAGCGATACCGATGGACTGGAAATAGCGGTCGTTTTCATCTATTACGGCCAAGCTGCCGGAAACAGAGGCGACAAAACTAAGGCCAGCGCGTTCGGCTGGCGTAGTAGGGCGACCATAGACCTTGTCGGCTAGATCGGAGACCCGGGCAACACGACCAGTCTCAGTAAGATTGCGAATAAGAAGCTTCTCGGCGGCCGGAAGAGCAGGAATGGCGCCATCTTCAGAGCTGACACGAAGGCGAATTAAAATGGCTTTCTCGAGCTGGCGTACGCGCTCACGAGTAATGGAGAGCATATCACCAATTTGTTCTAGAGTTTCTTTATAACCGGTTAGGCCAAAACGACGAGAGATAATTTCGCGTTCGCGATCTTGTTCGATGATACTTAGGCTACTTTTAATGGCTTCATCAATAATCTTTGCGTTTTGGTCCATTACTCTTTCCTTTAATCCACCGCTTAACCGATATTTTCATTTAACTTATGATAGCATTATTTTGAACTACTGTCAATAGTGTTATTTACAACTTGTAAAGGGTAAAATATATGATTTTTGACGAGAGAAATGCTTATGATTTCGACTTTTTGCGGGCGGTTTTGTGGGCCGGATGGCGGGAGGAGCCGCGCGCGGTAGCCTTGGAAGTTCTGGCTTTGCGACCACGGGTTTTTGGTTTTTCAGCCAACATCTTTTCAGCTTCTTCTTGAGTGATTTTCTTAGGGTCGGTATCTTTAGGAATTTTGACATTATTAAAACGTCCGGGACCCTTAACATAAGGGCCATAGGCACCGATGACAATAGAGATATCACCCCAGTCGGAGATAATGCTATCGATTTTCTTTTGGTAGAGAGGCTCAGCGGTTTTAAGGTCAATAGTATAGGGGTCTTCTCCCTTGATTGGTATGTTATATTTACCGCATTTTAGATAAGGTCCGAAGGGGCCGGCAGCGGCGATGATTTCGGTGCCGTCTTTAGCTTTTCCGAGAATTCTAGGCAGAGCGGGTAGAGCGAGCTGTTTCAAAGCTTCGTCGAAAGTGACGGTTTTGACGGTCTTCCCCTCTGGCAATGGCGCAAAACGAGGCTTTTTTCCAGTCTCTTTTTCGTTGTCACCGAGCTGAATAAAGCCACCGTTTTTACCAATTTTAGCGTAAATTGGCTCTTTAGTTTCTGGGTCGATACCGAGAGAGGTGGCGTTGTTGTAACGATCTACACTGTCGGAATTTTTGACTAATTTAGAGAAAGGACCGTAGAAATCTTTTAGCATCTTCACTCGGTCTAGCTTAGCCTCGGCGATTTTATCTAAATCGGTTTCGATTTCGGCGGTGAAACCGTAATCTACTACTTGGTTGAAATTGTCAGTCAGAAAGTCGGAAACGAGCTCGCCGACGGGGGTGGGGAGAAGTTTACCCTTTGTAGCACCAGATTTTTCGGTGACCGTACGGGCAGACAGGCAAGGGCCGTCTTTCCCGGGGCGCTTATTAGATAAGACGATCTCTTTTATCTCTCGGGGGTCGCCCTCGGATTCGCCCTTTTTGACGTAGCCGCGAGTTTGGATGGCTGACATAATAGAGGCGTAGGTGCTAGGCCGGCCGATGCCAAGCTCTTCGAGCTTTTTGACGAGGGAGCCTTCGGTGTATCTAGCGGGCGGTCTTTCAAAGGTTTCTCTAGCGATGATTTGGAGCATTTGGAGTTCGTCGCCTTGTTTTAAGACTGGCAACTCGGTATCTTTGGCGTTGCCATAGACTTTGAGGAAACCATCGAAGATGACAATTTCGCCTTTGGCTATAAATTGTAATTCTGGCATTGGGGTAACTTGGGAGGCTCTTTCTCGGGGCGCGTCCAAAACCCCTGTAGGCCTTCGGCCTTCCGCGTCCCAAGGGGCGGTCGCCACAGGGGTTTTGGCGCTACTACTCGCGCTGCCGCGCTCCGTACCCCCTGCGAAAGAACCTCCCAAGTTGCCTATCACAATAGTCGTTTTGGCGACTTTAGCGTTGGCCATCTGAGTGGCAAGGGTGCGGGAACGAATGAGTTGGTAGAGTTTCTTCTCGAAATCGTTGGCGCCGGCGGTAACTTTCTCGATATGGGTTGGGCGGATGGCCTCGTGCGCCTCTTGGGCACCGGCAGATTTGGTCTTAAAATTACGGACCTTCAGATACTCTTTACCGTATTCTTTTTCGATATAGCTTGCGATACTAGCGAGAGCTTGCTTACTGAGGTTTAAACTGTCGGTACGGTGGTAAGTAATATGGCCGGCTTGGTAGAGACCTTGGGCGGCGCGCATAGTGGTAGAAGAGGAAAAGCCGAGCTTGGCGTTGGCTTCAATCTGTAAAGCGGCCGTAGCAAAAGGTACGGGATTTGCTTTTGTTCCTTCGGTTTTTTCGACGCTTGTTACCGTCCATTTTTGTCCCTTGAAACTCTCGAGAAGGCGCTTAGCGTCTTCCTCGGATGGGACTTTAGTCTTCTCTAGGGCGGCTAGAAAAGACGTATCTTCCGTAGTCTTAGGGGCGAATTCGCCGGTTACTTTGAAGAATGATTTGTTCTCGTATTTTTCGATTTCGCGCTCTCTTTCGACAATGAGCCGGAGCGCTGGGCTCTGGACGCGGCCGGCCGAGATGGCGCCGGGGACTTTTTTCCGAACAACCCCAGATAAATCGAAGCCTACGAGCATATCTAGGGTCTGACGAGCCTGTTGTGAGGAGACCATGTTCATATCGACAGTGCGGGGATTTTTAATGGCCTCTTTAAGGGCGGATTCTGTGATTTCATGAAAAGTAATACGATGAGTGTTTTTAGGGAGATTAAGCACTTCTAAAAGATGCCAAGAGATAGATTCTCCTTCGCGGTCTTCATCGGTAGCGAGCCAGATAGTGTCGGCTTTTTTAGCCTCTTTCTTTAGTTCGTTGACGATTTCTCGGTGGTTGTCATCGATTTCGTAAATGACATTAAAATCATTTTCTGGGTCAACCTTGGTATCTTTGCGGATATGGCCGACGCTTGACAAAACACGAAAATCCTTGCCTAGATATTTTTCAATTGTCTTGGCTTTGGCTGGTGACTCTACGATGACGAGATTTTTCGGCATATTTATTATGTTAACATAGATTGTAATTTTTCGAAAGGGCTTAGGGTAAATCTAGGGGGGGCATCTGGGTTTTGGCACCAAAAAGCCCCTGGAATATGGGTGGGCTTTATTCCAGGGGCTTTTTCGCCCCACAACCTTCCTTTTAAGATACCGGGTCCACCCCGGAAGCGCGACCCACCTCACACAAAACGGGGTCCGCCGGTTATGGGGATTGCTATATTCTTGAAAAAATCTTTTCATAAGTGGAGGTAATACTTAAAAACTTACAACCGGGATGGAATGGGTAAAACCATCATAAGAAATTGTAAGTCCGAAAAGGATTCAAGAACACAGCAATTCTAGTCTTCCATTGCAACGCGAGATGCGCTATAATGGAAGTAGAATTATGATTTTTTAGGTGCGGTGTGGACATTTAGTAAATGCCCAACTGTTTAGATTATATCACGTATAAAAATAAAAGTCAACACTTTTTTCAGATTTTTTATGAAAATCAACCAAATTCGACCTCTGGAGTCAGAATTTACAGAGGTGTTAGAAAGCATTGCGCTTAAGCCTAAAATGTTATATTTTATTGGAAATTTGCCGGAAAATATGGTGAAAAGGGTGGGGATTGTGGGAGCTAGGAAGTGTACCCCCTATGGCGAAAAGGTAGCCTATGAGGCGGCGTACCAATTGGCAAAGGCGGGGGTGGTGATTGTATCTGGGTTGGCTTATGGGGTGGACTCAGTGGCATCTAGAGCGGCGCTAGATGCGGGTGGGAAGACGGTGGCGGTACTCGGGACGCCGATAGATCGGATTTATCCTAGAGAGCATATTCGGTTAGCGGAGGAGATTGTAGCGAAAGGAGGGGCGATTATTTCGGAGTATGGACCAGGGAGTAATTTGGACTACAAGGTGTCGTTTCTCTGTCGAAATCGGTTAATTGCGGGATTGTCCGATATGGTACTTATTACAGAGGCAGCCGAGAAGAGTGGGACTTTGAACACGGCAGCACACACCTTGGACCAGGGGAAGGAGCTGTTCGTTGTGCCGGGGGATATTGATAGGATTACGTCGGTGGGTTGTAATCGATTGATTGCACAAGGCGCACATCCGTATCTTGGGCCAGAGGATATAATAGAGGTGCTTTTTCCAGAGGGGCCGCCCGGTAGAAAACGGCGAAAAAGACGAACGGCTTTTAAAGGATCAAAAATAGAGGAAGAAATTGTGGCGGAGATTACATCTGGGAATTTAGACGGAGAAAAAATCATTCAAAAATTAGGTATCTCAGCGGCGGAGTTTTCTAGGGGAATTACCATGTTAGAGGTCAAAGGAGTGGTGCGGCCATTAGGGATGAATAATTGGACGATGAGACTATGATTGATCTAGAGCTTTTGCGATGTCACTCAATACATTGGGGAGTTCCGCTTTTTCAGCGGGAGTGAATTTTGAGAGTACAAAGTCTATATCTCCGAGCTTTTTGCGGAGTTCGTCGTTCCCTGTGCCAATACGGAGTCTTGGAAATTCTTCGGTGCCAAGCTCCTTAATGATGGATTTTAGGCCATTATTGCCGCCGGCAGAACCTCTTTCCCTTTTCCTAATTTTGCCAAATTCTAAATTGAAATCGTCGCAGATGACCAAAAGGTCTTTTATAGGAATTTTGTAGAAATTCATGAAAGCTCTGACTGGCACACCGGAGGTATTATAGAACCCTTGGGGTTTAATGAAGATTTGGTCGCCGTCTTTCAGATAAATAGCGCCGAATTTAGGATGAGATTCCCATTCTAAACTCTTGATTTTGGCATAGAAATCAAGAGCTAAAAAGCCGGAATTGTGACGAGTGAAATTATATTCATTTCCTGGATTGCCGAGTCCAACGATTAGTTTCATAAAACTATTTTACCATATTCTTTGAGGGCTTTTCGCGGTCTTCGCTCCTAAAAGATAGCATAATGGGAGTACCGACAAAGGGGTAGACTTCGCGGATTTTGCGCTCTAAAAAGCGTTTGTAGGACCAATGGAGAAGTTTCAAATCGTGGCCATGGACAACGAACCAAGGCGGGCAAGTATCGGTTTGGACGATATATTTGGGCTTTGGATGAGTGTTTTTGAGGCCGGCGGGTAAGTGCTCGAAAATTGCCTCTCGGAGGATTTTATTGAGCTCAGAGGTCTTCATTTCGTGATGGCGTTGCTCATCAATTTCTAGGGCTAACTCGAATAGTTTGGTGACGTTTTTACCGGTTTTGGAACTGGTAATAAGAACTGGAGCGTAAGGCAAAAAATTGAAATCGTATTCTAAATCGTCTAGGATTTGATCGAGAGCGGAGGCATTTGGAGTACTTTGGTTAGTATGTCGAAGACCAGAGTAGTTACCGTCTTCAATGAGATCGGATTTAGTAATAACGAGGATGATACCTTTGCCGGCTTTGATGATTTCGCCGGCGAGAGCTTGGTCTAGTTTGGCATGGGGTTCGGTGGCGTCGACCAGAAGGGCACAAATATCAGCTTCCTCGATGGCGGCGAGGGTGCGAAGGGCGGAGAATTTCTCAATCCCGACTTCGCGTTTGCCAGGTTTTCTGAGACCGGCGGTATCGAGAATCTCCAGGCTCTGGCCTTTAAACTTAATTTCTAAGCGATTGATATCTCTAGTAGTTCCTTGCTTACTACTGACGATAGCTTGCTGTTTTTGGCCGAGACTGTTGAAGAGACTGGATTTGCCGACGTTCGGACGGCCAATGAGGGCGAGTTTTAGGGCAGGATTTGAGGGCTTTTCGGATACTGCGGAGCCTACGGAGTTTTCTAGTTCCCTTTCTAAAATTTGCTTTAATTCGGCAATTCCCTGTCCGGTAGTGGCGGAGGTGCGGAAAATGTACTCTTCGGGGATGCCAAGAGCGCGAAATTCGTTGGTGTCGAGTGCTTCGCCGCGGTCTGATTTGTTTAAAATTAAGAAAACAGATTTTTTAGAACGGAGAGCAGAACGGGCGATTTGGCGGTCGCGATCATCAAAATATTTTGTAGAATCTACAACTATGCAAATAATGGTGGCAGAATCGATGGCGTCTTCGATTTGCTCCCTAATGGAGGCCTCGAAATCGTCTTCGGGTTTTTTCAATCCAGCAGTGTCGACTAAGAGGAACCGATTGTCGATTTTAGCGTAGACATTATCGCGAGTCGTTCCCTCTTCACGAGCGACGATAGCAATATTTTTCCTAGCAAAACGATTCAGCAGGCTGGATTTGCCCGCATTAGTTTGGCCAATTAAAGCGACAATCGGTAGGTTTTCCATGTAAAAATTATAACACCAAAAGGCTGAATTGGCAAGTTGAAATAAACATAAGAATAACAGGGG
>CAYRGP010000002.1:0-59095 GCA_964423995.1 uncultured Candidatus Saccharibacteria bacterium | reverse complement strand
CCTTTGCCGGTTAGAACGACCGCGATGGTGCGAAAGAGGATTTGGAGGTCCAGCCAGAAGGACCAATTCTGGATGTAATAGAGATCTAGGGCACGGCGTTCCTCAAAGGAAATATCGCGACGGCCGGAAACCTGGGCAAGCCCAGTGAGACCAGATTTGACCGAAAGTAAGAGCGAGCGGTCGCCATAATCGCGTAGTTCCCCCGGGACGAGGGCGCGCGGACCAACGAGCGAGATATCGCCCTTTAAGACATTGATTAATTGGGGGAGCTCATCTAGAGAGGTCCGGCGGAGGAAATGCCCAATCTTAGTGACGCGAGGGTCATCTTTGATATAATCGCCGCCCTCGCGGTATTTTTCAATGAGCTCGGGATGGCCCATTTTGGTGAAGGCTTCCTCTGGGGAAAGGCCCGAGAATTCTGGTTTCATAGAACGGAATTTATAAATCCGGACTTTTTCATTGTAGCGGCTCAGGCGGTTTTCAGAATAGATGGGAGAGTGTTTGAAATCAGAGAATTTAACGATGAGCCAGATGATAAGCATCGGAATGGCAGCCAGAATGAAGGCAACGGAACCGAGCAAAAGATCCATGATGCGCTTGACGACACGAGCGGAGCCGATCAGAGGGGTAACTTTTACCAACATTGCTGGAATACTGCCAACTAATTCAATATCGCCAATATGAGAAGAGAGACTGGATTCTGTCGGGACAAAATAGTATCTGAGGTGGTGTTGGATGGATTCGGCATAGATATACTCGGCTTTATTCTCGTCGGTCTGGAAAATAACTTCGGCATCGACTTTTTCTAGCGCGGTTTGGAGCGAGGAAAATTGATACTTTCTCATCTCCTCGGGGACATAGCTGTTGCCGGCAATAACGGCCTTCAAACGGTATCCGTCCTCTGGAAAATTAACGATATGCTCAATGAGGCGCTCGGTGTTTTTATGATTGCCGATGATGATAACACCAAGACCGGTATCAAGACGGACGCTAAGCAAGCGGCGGAGCGAGCGAATAAGTAGGCGCATGAGAAGAAGAATGATAAAACAGAAGATAAGAGACCAGACCGCTACGGCGCGGCTAGGAAAGAGGCTAGCTTTGTAGAAAAACTGGTAGGAGATTAAAGTCATCATACCAATGACCGAGGCGGCAAAAGCTCGCGCAATCTCGGGGAGACGAGAATGGTGGTTGTAGACTTTACGGCTATAGAGGCCGAGCAAAGCGAGAATAATCCACCAGATCGGAACTAAGAGCAAAATAGTCAGCGCAAAACTCCAAGGGTCTTTCTCGAAATAGAAGGGGCGCGTATCGAGATTGGTGCGAATGAAGAAGGCGAAAAAGAATGAAGCGATAATCGCGAAAGCATCGCCTAGCATAAGGAAGAGGACATAAACTAAACCTGGCTCCTTTTTCATGATATAATTATACCATAGAGGAGATAATATGAAAATTTTAGTTACTGGGGGAACAGGTTATATTGGCTCACATACAGTAGTGGAGCTGATTAATGCGGGGCATGAAGTAGAGATTTTGGATAATTTGTTCAATTCTAAAATTTCGGTACTGGGGAAAATTAATGAAATAACTGGGGTGGAGCCGGTGTTTCATGAAGTAGATTTACTAGATTACGAGAGGACCTTAGCGGTGTTAAAGAGGGGTTTTGAGATGGTGATACATTTTGCTGGGCTGAAGGCAGTGGCAGAAAGTGTAGAGAAACCGCTCTGGTACTACGAGAATAATATTGGCGGGACTTTGAACCTTTTAAAGGCGATGGCAGAGACCGGTTGCAACTCTATAATTTTCTCATCTTCAGCGACAGTTTATGGAGACCAAGGCGTGGCAATGTTAAACGAAACGATGGAGACGGGGCGCGGCATTACGAATCCTTACGGCCAGACGAAGTTTATGATTGAACGAATTTTGAAAGATGCTTGCGTAGCGAACCCAGAGCTCTCGGTAACATTACTCCGTTACTTTAACCCAGTGGGGGCACATCATTCTGGGCTACTCGGCGAGGATCCGAACGGAATACCGAATAATTTAATGCCGATTATTATGAAAGTTTCTACTGGGGAAATTCCAGAGCTTTCGGTGTACGGCGACGATTACCCGACGCCGGACGGCACTTGTGTCAGAGACTATATCCATGTGGTAGATTTGGCTAAGGGCCATCTGGCGGCCCTAGACCATATGAAGAAAGGTTGTGATGTCTACAACTTGGGAACGGGGCGTGGGACTTCGGTATTAGAGATGGTGGCGGCTTTCGAAAAGGCGAGTGGAAAAAAATTGCCTTACAAAATCGCGCCGAGACGGGCCGGAGATTTGCCGGAACTTTTAGCAGTGCCCGATAAAGCGAGGCTGGAACTCAACTGGGAGACTAAGCTCTCGATTGATGACGCCATGAACGATACGCTAAGATTTCTGGCGGAAAATAACTAGTTTGCTTAAGATGTAATTTAGGATAATTACGACGACTTGGGCAGTGGTTTTTGAGAATAACTCGTTTAAATGCAAAACCTCGATGGTGAGGTTTAAAACCAAGATTTCAATGCCGAGTGTCGCCAGACGAGCGACTATAAAAAGGGTGAATTCTTTGGCAGATTCCTTTTTAGTCTTCCCTCCGGTTCTGAAGACGAAAAATTTATTGGAAATATAGACGACGACAATCGTAATAATCCAAGCGATAACATTGCTCCAGGTGATATCGAACCCAAGGCTACGAGAAAGTGTAAAAGCGCCAATATTAACAATAGTACCTAGGCCTCCAGCGAGGACGTAATTAATAATTTCTTCGTACTTCTTGTAGGTAGCCCAAAGCCGCTTAAACATAATAACTATATTATATCATACTGTACACACCTAAATTACGTCTCTAGCTGGGCGGCCATCGACACCTCGGAACTCAAGAGCGGAGCAAGTCTCTCTAAATAAAGAATCTCTCATATCCACTACATTAGCTCGCCATTTTAAAAAGTCTTTAATCTGGTCCTCTAGATAAATTAAATCTGGGGTGTAGATAATGACAAGCCCACAGTTAACACCATCCAAGATGCGCTGAATGAACTGGCGCGCCATATCGGATTTAGGCAAAGACAAGTTGAAAGGCTCTAAAATACTTTCGGATACGCTAACTTCTGGGCAGGCAAATTTCATTTCTTGGTAATGCGTGTTGCGTTTAGTAATATGAGAAAGGAGCACTCTCGCAGTTTTAGCCTTATTAAGAAGACGCGTTAAATTACGCCCGTAACCCACAAATTTTTGGGCTGGATATTGTCTTTTTAGATATGCACCTGCCGATAACATAATCTCTGGCTCGCAAAAAACGATCACATCGACTTTCTCAAGATAAGGCTCGAGCTTAGTCTCGGCCAAATCGCGAATCTCAGACTCCGTAGAACCGATATAGTCATCTTCACTATTGCTGGTGACCCGGATGACGTCTACAGGTAAATTATCTTCGATCATATCGCCGATAATTTTTTCTCCTATTTTGCTTCCAAAAACTACTACTTGTTTTAACATGATTTTCCTTTTTCCTCCAGCGCATTTAGTTGTCCATCCAAAAACGCCTAAATCCATCATAATACGATAAAACGTTGTACACTTTACAAAATAATGAGTTATGAAGCAAACTACTTCATAACTCACATAAAAAGACAAAATTGGTAAAGGCTACCTCTGTTGGAATAGCTATGGCTATTTGCGGAATTTCACGATAATTTCAGCTGGGAGGAGCTTGAAAATGTTAGCATAGTGCAATTTCTGGGAGAATTTTTGGTTGCTACGAGCAACTGCGAAAGCGTGAGAGATATGGAAACGACACTTCAGGAGGAACAGGAGCCGTTTTTCGCGGAATTGATAGGGACCGTTCTGCTTAGCAAAAGCTTTAAAATCCTGAAAAGACGCAAGCCAATTCCCCCAGATGAGAGAAGATTCTCTAACGGTGCTAGTCTCGGTGCCGTAATGATAGAGATAAGTGGCTTTTAGTACATAAGAAATTTTAAGAGTGTGAGTTTTGATGAGGACCGAGAGATAATCTAATACAAATTTGGTATCCTCGGCAAACTTTTTATGGGTATCAAATGTGATATTACCGGCCCGTATCACACTGAGGCGGAAAGCTTTGTTGGTGGAGGCATAGAGACGACCATCTTTTACATCTTGGCGAAGGATGAAAGAAAGATCGGTGTCAGAAGGCTTGCGTTTGACGGGCGCATTAACATAAGTATCGTGCGATTTATCATTATAGACCCGATGGTAGCGGTAGCCACAAGAAACTAAGCCGGCATCTTCTTTTTCAAATTTCGCGGTTAGCTCGGTAAAGTGGGCCGGAAGGATGTCATCATCCGAATCAATGAAAAATACATATTTGCCGGTGGCATTTTTTAATGCGAGGTTTCTAGCGCTAGAGGCGCCCTGGTTTTTTTGAGAAAGAATCCTGAGACGTTTGTCTTTGGCGGCTACGGCACGAAGAATTTTCAGCGAATCATCAGTGGAACCATCGTCTACAACAATAATTTCTAAATTTTTATATTGGTCATTATTGATAGATTTATAGAGATTCAGGAAGGCCTCGCCGGTATTGTAAACTGGGATGATGACGGAGAGTAAGGGCTGATTCATAGGACTAGAAATTTGAATAATTATTAGCGTTCGTGAGCATATCTTGGATTAGCTGGATAGAAGACATCTCCCAATCTGTTTCGGCACTGTCTTTGCTGACAACATCTTGCGGATGGGTATAATAGTATTCATAACCATCAATAGCGGTAACGTAAGTCGGGCAAGATTGTTCACACTTATATTCTCCTACGGCGATGCGGCTGACAATGCCAAGCTGGCTATCAGAAATAAATGCGGGGATAGTGTCATCTCCAGTGCCGTCGGAGCCATTCACTATGATATGGGCATAAGTTTCTATGGTGCTAACGGCTCCTGCCCCAACTCCAGAATGGCTGCTTTCATGCACGCGTGCATCCTCGAAGGTGTATTTAAGATTTTTCAAGTTTTCCGGAATTTTGATTTTAATTCCCCATTGACCGATGTAGATATAATCTACACTAGCTGTGGTAGCGTTCGTGCAATCTTTCGCATCTTTACTATTACAATCTTCAGGAGCTGGTTGGCTAGGACTCGGGGGCGGTGTTTCTTTGGTCGCCCAGAGGATGCCGAAAGTGGCGGCGGCGGCGATGGCCAGCACAGTGACGCAAGCCATGAAGATGGTGGCTTTGTTTAGTTTCCTACTCTCGGGCGGTACGAGACTAATTCCTGATGTCTGTTCCATAAATAATAAACCTTTTTAGTTATGGTTATATTATACTATTGTATTGGTTTAACTGCAACTGAAGACGTTTGTTATTTTATGTAATCGCCAACTTTTGTTTCTACACGAGTTTGTGCATCGTAACAAGTGCTATCAGCAAAAGCCTTCACGATATTTTCGGAATCTGGGTGCTCCAAATAGCTCTTGCATGGGATAATCATTTGGGTAATAGTAAAGAATTTCCACTCTGAATTTGGGTTATTGCGATAGAACAGACCTGTGGCATTGGAAACATCGGCAGTAAGTGTTTGATATGGAGATACTGAGCTATCAACTACATTAGTTTTATCTGCAATAATAATTTTTGCATTTAAATCACCGGTAGCTTCTGCAAGATTATCTATAAAAGCCTTTTTATCGGCGGAAATCCAACTTGTCTTACCGCAATCGACTTCAAATGGAGTTGTATTTAATATACCGTTACAAATTATTTGTTTTTCATTATTAATATAATTCCCATCGTTAGTAGGTGAAGCTACATCGCTATAATGAACAAACCCTAGACCTTCAATAGTAGCTTTGACAATATCCCCCAATTTAATGCTAGTATCTGATAGACTAGGGAATGCGACTCCATATGATTTATCTAGACTTGTAGCAACCTTCATATTGGCATCTTTGTACAGCACCGGGTTTCCATCGTAAACTTTATAAACTAGGGTACTAGGGGCTACAGCTTCCTTTACTGCGTCATAGATTTTAGATACGATGTTTTTCACCTCATCCTCTTCATTAACTAGTTCCTCTTCATCAACCAGTCTTTCGGTATAGTTTTTAACTTCCGGCTCAATTGAGGGATTCTCTCGCCCTTCGCTAGTTGATGAATTAAAAGCGTTATTTTGTGGCTGGTTATTTTTATTCCCCCAGAGATAACCGAGGGCGAGAGCGCCACCGACGAGTAGAAGACCAAGAATAACGAGCATAATAACAAGACCGATACGCTTTTTTGGTTTTGACTCAGTAGGCTGAACCCCTGTGCTAGATTCAACTACAACTTCGTTGGGAGATTTAATTTCCTTATTATTCATAGATGACCTTTCTAAATTTATATTATATATTATAGCATGAGTTTTATAAAATATGGAATTTTGAGATAGGTGCTAACCTTGTAATTTAGATTCAAAGAGCTCAAGAGCATTTTTAACGCAGACGTCCATGTCCCAATAGCGATAGGCGCCGAGGCGGCCGCCGAGAATGAGATTCGGGTAAGCGGTCTTGATCTCTGCTAAGTACTTTTGGTAGAGAGCCTCGGATTCCGCGTTATTGACCGGATAGTAAGCCTCGCTACCCTGCTTAAAATCAGCAGGATATTCATGGCAGATAATCGAAATCGGCTGGTCAATAATTTCGGGATGATGGGTCTGATAATATTTATAATTATGTGTACGGGTATACGGGACATCCAGATCGGCCTCGTTGATAACGGCTTCTTTTTGCTCCGAATTTTCGACACGCTTTTCTTCGAAGCGGAGAGAACGATAGGGCAGTACGCCGAATTTATAGTTTAAAAGCTCGTCAACAGGGCCAGTATAAATAATCGTAGCGTCATCACTGATCTCAGACTCAATGTCTTGGAAGCTCGTGTTTAGGCGCAACTCAATATTCTCATTACTTAGCATATTTTCAACCATTTTAGTGTAGCCGTCTTTCGGGATTCCCTGATGTTTGGCGGTGATAAAGTAACGGTTATTATGAGAATAGCGAACCGGGATACGGCTTAAAATATCGGCGCTAAGATTCTTCGGATCGGTATTCCACTGTTTTCTTGTATAATTTTTCAAGAAGGCAGTGTAGAGCTTTTCGCCAACTAGCGACAGGCCCTTTTCTTCGAAATTTTTCGGCTCTTTAATACCGGTTTTTGCGGCTTCTTCCTTCACGAATTGCTCAGCCTCCTCAGCGGAAAAATTGGTCCCATATAGCAAATTGATAGTGTCGAGATTAATCGGCATCGGGTATAACATGCCATCATGGCGAGTGTTCACGGTATGGATGTAGTCATTAAACTCGGTGAATTTACTTAAGTAGTCATAAACCTCGTCAAACTCCGTATGGAAAATGTGCGAACCAAAATCGTGAACCTCGATGCCAGTCTCAGGGTCAAAATGAGAGTAGACATTACCAGCGATGTGGTCACGTTTTTCGACGACAAGAACTTGGTGCTTTGAAGATAGCTTTTCGGCGACTGTCGCACCAAAGAGACCAGCACCGACAACTATAAATTTTTGACTAATCATAGTTCTATTATAACAAGTGAAACAGATATTATCTAGTGTTTTAACCGACGAAAAACTTTGTAAGCAGAGGCGTTGGGAGTTTTAATTAAACGTAGGTACGTTTTAAGCTTTTTAGTCATGGCTACGTTATTACTAAAAGAGTGAGCATGGGCGCGTATCCAAGCTAAGGCTGCTACTGAGTCTTCTTCTGGAATGTCCCCACTTAGTCCGGCATCAAGAAAAGCAAACTTCGCGAGGAGAAGAGAGACTTCCGCGGCGGCGAGAAACTCTTTTTTCGATGGTAGATTTTGAGAATTTGACGAGAAGTATGAAATTGCCTCGCGGGCAGCATTCTCGCGAGTAACAAGAATTTGGCGAACCGAACTACCGCCCATAATGCTACTACCACGACGACAATAAGAATATAGCGGACGCGCAATAGAGGCAACTTGGCGAGCATGGGCATAAAGTTTATAAGTCGTAAGGGCATCCTCATGAATCACTCCTAGTGGATATTGGATATGGTAATCGCGGAATAATTTGGTACGGTAAAGTTTATTCCATGTCACTATATCATAACCTTCCTGAGCAACCAATAAACGTTTGGCGGCGTCAAGCCCAGAAAGTAGGCCTGCCGGAGGGAGAGTTCTAGTCTTGGAGAGTGGAGGTATTTCATTGTAACCACAGACGGCAATATCGACATTTGATGATGAGGCCGCTAATAATTCTGAAATAAAGGTCGGCGCAAGACAATCGTCGCCGTCAATAAAAGCAATAAACTCGCTTGATGCTTGTTCCAAACCGATATTGCGAGCAGCGGAAAGACCGGCATTTTTTTGATGAATAACTTTAATCCTATCATCACGCGCCTTATAGTCATCACAAATTTTAGCTGAATCATCTTCTGAGCCATCGTCGACGACGATGATTTCAAGATTCGAATAAGTCTGAGCGAGGATTGAATCAAGGCAGGCTGGCAAATATTTTTCGATATTATAAACAGCAACGGCAATCGTAACTAATGGGTCATCCGAGATATCTGGCTGCGACGCCACTCGACGTGGACGAATGCGACGATACAGGTGGGCCGCACTAGTCAGAGACCAATTTTTAAGACAAAACAGCGGGCGCAAAAATAGATAGCACCGAGGGTACTTAGTGGAAAGTTTAGTCTCAAAAGCCCGATCTAGCCCATTAAAGTTAGACAACTTAAACCCTTCGGCAGATATTTTTTTATAGTCCTGGCTAGCAGTACGTGCAAAAGATAGGGCGGTTTTTAACTTTAGGCGATTGTAATTCCAAAGATATGAGCGGAAACGACAAATGGCGGCAGTTTTAAAGAAAGTTTTATGTAGATTGTGCTCCGACAAAAAGCCGTCTATGGCGTCAAATTCGGTCTTGACGGCAAAAATTTTGGCTGCACTCTTGACGGAAGATGCGGAATTATCGCGACGATAATGATAAAGTGGGAGATTGGTGCAATAGACTTTTCGAGAAAGAGCGAAAGTCTTAAAGGCAAAGCCGACATCTTGGTAAGAAGCGCCGGCGGAAGGGAGAAACTCTATCTGATTCTCTTCTAGCATTTTACGGCGATAAATTGCTGACCAGATTGAAGGCGGAGTCAAGAAAACGGAGCGAGCTTTTTTAGGACTAACCGTCTGTCCATCTTCGCCATGGAAAAACATTTTTTCGGGAAAATTTTTATTGGACTTACCATAGAAATGGTAAAAACTGGCCTTTGCAAGATCGGCGTCATTTTTAATGGCTGCACGATATAAAACCTCGTACATATTTGGCTCGATAAAATCATCTGGCTCAACAATACCAATATATTCTCCACGTGCTATCTTCAGAGCTTGGTTAAGAGAATCACCATAACCGGAGTTAGACTTATCAAGAATTTTAAAGCGCGCGTCTTTTTGGGCATAATCCTGTAGGATTTTTAGAGAAGAATCGGTCGAGCCGTCGTTAATTAAAATAGCTTCAAAATCAGAGAGTGTTTGGCTCGCCACGGAATCTAGACACTCGTGCAAAAAAGCTTCCGCGTTAAAGACTGGGATGAGAATGGAGAGCTTTAGCGAATTTTTCGTGTTTTTTTGAGAAACCACACTAGCCATTATAATTCGGTATAACCTTTACCGCGAAGTTTACGAAGTGCACGCCAACGCTTTGAGTTATATGGGAAGAAAAAGTAGAAAACGCTCATTTTGTAGCGATGGAACATATTTTTTAGTCGCCCTTTAATGCCGATAGATGGGGGAAGTTGATCGAGCGAGAATTGGTACATGCGCTGGAGAACTTCCTCATAAAATGGGGTTTGACGGGCGGTCTCCCAAAAGATATGGGCATAATCTTCAGTAGGACGATACCAAGGTTTGATAAATCCAGCATAGTGGATAATTTTTGGGGCGGCGTGAGCCGCACGGTACTCATCAATGATAGCCTTCGGAGCATGAACGATAACCTGGGAAAAACGCTCATGGTTATGGTCGACTATCATGTTCCAGGCCATATCGAGATATTTGACTTCGCCTTCGCAATATAAATTCAAGACGTCCTGATCGTTGTAACGATAAGGCGTTGAGGCAAAGGTCAACCATTCGTCCAAGGAATGTGCTTCGCGCATTTTATCCTCGTTGAAAAGGAGCACGCCAGCCTGGAAATAGTCATACGGATTCTTCATTTTAAATTCTGTCTTAACGTATTCCATGGTGTCACGATTAGCACCGTTAATTTGTCCAAGAAAATCTGGGTCACGCGTAGCGGCAAGCATATAGTCGCTAATATCAATGCGGTAAAGATCGGCAACATCAGCATTGATAATGGTATCGCAATCGATATAAAGGACTTTGTGGTAATTTGGCATCGCGGATTGAATCAGGAAGCGATAGTAAGTCTCGACGCTAATGTGGGCATTGGCTTTAAGCTCGTACCCCGCAAGAAAGCTTGAGGCATCAAAAGGTCGAAGCGAGACGTTCTTGTAATCCTTGACCATATCTTCAAGCGCGGCAAAATTTTCGCCAGAAATGTCAGAATGAATCAAGACAATATCATAGTTGTACTTTGAGCTAATATGGTTTAGAAGCGACTGTAGGCAAGTTGCAAAAATTGGGACAAAGCCATTATTAGAGGCAAAGACTATGGGAATGTTATTTTTCTCAAAAGCTGGCTCTAGCAAAGGCTGGGGATTTGTTTTTTCAAAATAAACACACTGTAATTCTTTGACCTTTAGATCAGGGTTTTCCTTACGAAGTTTATTCAGAAAAACACCGAAGAGTCGTTCTGAAAGGTGGCCGGGCGTACGGAGAGCCTCTTCACTATAAAGACTCATATCCGTACGATTACAGAACTCTTCTAGAATTTTGAACATCCATTCGGCATAACGCTTAAAAATCTCTTTCTTAAGGATGTACATGTTGCAGAAAGAGGTTTTGGTGCCGTTAAGAAATTCTTTGGCTGCTTGATCATACTCTGGTGTTAAATCATGGATCACAGAAATCATAGTTTCTATGTCTTCAACGTGGAGCAGAGCAGCCTTATCGTATTGATCAATAATTGACGTTGCATGATCTGGGAGGTCGGAAACATCTTTCTCTTCTGTAATAACGACATCGTATTTTTTGACTAGATTTTCGATTGTTTCTTCATCGAGGCCGTATTTTTTTATTGCGTAGCTGCCTGGATAGATTTCGCGAATATTGCCATACTCGTCTTCCGGAAAAACTTCATCAGAAAAGTTAAAGTAGCGACGGTAGTGGCAAAAGCCATAGTAATCTTCGTCGAGATTTTTCCAGGCCCAATATTGTGCGGTAAGTTCACAATATTGAGGATTAAGCTCGGAAATATTATCTCCGTCGTCATCATAAAGAATACCATCAATTTTATGTCCATCTTTGGCACATCCAAGTTCGATGGGTTGAAGAATTCTGTTTGATATAAAAACAGATGGTTTGTGACAGGATATTAGAATCTTCATATTGTATAGTATAGCATACTTTTTAGAAATCTGGCCGAATATTCTCTATGAAAGCGTCTGCGCCGTGACGAGATACTAATAATTTTTGTGCGTTTTTAATGATTTTACGGAAATTAGACGAGTGCGCAGCGACAAACTCAATTTTTTCGATATATTTTTCGGCACCTTCAGGAGTTTTTACTAAAAAGCCGGTTTCTTGATCGATGACAAAATCGCTAATGCCGCCAACATCACTAGCGACAATAGGTAACCCAGCTGCAGTAGCCTCTAGCAAAACGTTTGGGAGGCCGTCGGCACGTGAAGTATAAAGGAAAAGGTCAAAATCGTTCGTTGGTAAGCTAGCGAAGCCAGCGTAATCGCCATGATAGGTAAGGGCAGGTATACTCTTAAAGATATTTGCGTCATAAGCCGGATCGAGACGGCCGTAAACGTCAATCTGGAAGTTTTTCGGATCAAGACGTTTGGCGATTTGGATAAGAAGCTCTGGGCATTTAGAAGAGTCGACACGACTAGCCCAAAGAATACGGAAAGGGCTGTGTGGCTTTTGGTCTTCTGGTGGGTACTCGAGTTGCGAGGAGAAGCAGGCAGGCTGATAATGAATTTTGAAACGATCTGGATCAAAACCATTACGCGCGACAGCTTGGTCGATAACGGTTTGGTTATCAGTAAAAATACGATGGACGACTGGGTAAATTTCGCGGAGGCAAGGATCAACATAGCTGTATTCAAAACCGTGTTCGGTTTTGACGTATGAAAAAACCGACACATCAAGACGAAAATTGTGCTTAATAAGCTCTTGGTGAGAGACAACCCAGCGGTAGGCGAACTCGGAATTAATCAAATGAAGACGGCTACATTTTAGCTGGATTAAGAGACGCGTAAAGACAATCTCTTTTTCGGAATCGTTGAGCTTATCTATGTTATTACCAAAATCAAGATGATACGCATTGTCTGGGAGTTTACTAGCCCAAGAATTCTCAGAAGGGAGAGTCGAAATAACAGCAATGCGCCACGATGGGTGAAGCTGTTTTAGGGCTTCGATGTAATTTATTAATACTTTATCGGCGCCACCAGGAACAATCCATGGAACGAGAAAAACATAATCTGGAAGACGGTCAACGTTTTTAATGATGCTCTGAAAGGCTTGCGGAACGCGAGCATTATTTGTGTCTGGGTCAAAAATTGGGAGGCCATGAGCTTTAATCTCTGGGGTAAGTTGAACTTCGGTATCGATTGAGTTGATATCGCGAAGAGCGGTCTGTACATACTCTGGTGGAGCTTGATCTTCCAGGGTAAGCCTGCGCTGAAGAGTAACTGGAGGGAGAGCTTGAAGCTTTTTTAAATCAAAGAGATCAGTGTATGGCTGAGTGACATGAGTAGTGTTACTGGAGTCCATTAGCGAGTTTGGCTTACGGCGATAAAAATAGACGGTATTTTTTGCGGTTTCGTGTTTAACTCCCTTCGCGAGAGTTTGCATATTGAAGAAATAGTCTTCATGACCAAAGCCGTTTTTGGTTGGCATGTACGGAGTTTCTTCAAAAATTTCACGCTTAGCAACGGCAGCAGAAATCCAACGATTAGCACCAAGCATAATGAGCATGTCAGTTGCTAAATCTTTGGAGTCACGGAAATAGCAAAATGTGGGTGGCGTATCAAAGCCAAAAATATAATTTGCTTTTGGGTGTACAACGACGGGGTGGTTAGCGGACTCAATGTGTTCGATGGCATTTTTGAACCAATTACGAGAAACCATATCATCAGCATCAAGAAACGCAACTAACTTACCGTTTGATTTTTTAAGCGCGTAGTTTCGAGAAAGTCCGAGATCGCCAAAATCGGTCTTGAGAATTACAAACCGTGAATCGTTACGGTAACGCTTAAAATAATCTATCGTGGCTTCATCGCCACGGTCAATATTGACAATAATTTGATAATCGTTCTTAAGTTCCTCAAGAGCGCGGAGTGCACTGAGCAGAGTTTTATGTGCAAGAAGGCCCTCGGCGTGCGCAGTGATAATAACCGAAAGGTCGTAAGAATCTACAGTTTTATGAGTTTCCATTTTTCAGTTTCCTTCGTATTGTCAGTGTAAATAACGGATTGAGTGCTATTTTGGAGTTTATCGTTTTGAATAGATAAAGCTTTGCCGGAACAAGCAGAAATAAATGAGTAGTACCCTTCGGCATCTTTGACAACTTGCCACTTTTGATTACAGCCGTCGTGTCCCTTCCAGAGAAGAACATTCGTGTCATTGGCGGTTTTTGATTCGGCTACATCAAGACGGAGGTTGGAAGTTGGGTTGACTATTTGATAATAGTTGCCAGCCTTAGCGAACTTAAAAGTTTGGTTGGCAATCTCCGAAGAGCGTCGTGCGAAGATAGTAGCTCGGCCAGAAGTTGTTGATTTAGTAACACCACCGTAAATGTCGAGAGTGTAGTTATTGTTCGCCTTAGGGACAATTTGATAAGAAGCCGTAGTATCAAGGTCCGTAACTGCGGAGGACGGGTTGACTAATTTCCATTTTTGATTCGACTGATTATTGCGATCGAAGATAACGATGGGCTGAAGATCATTGGCCTTATTGTAATAAATAGTCAGGGCCTTGCCAGAACAAGCGGAAGCGAAAATGTAAGAGCCGTCCGAATTTCTCTCAATTAGCCATTTTTGGTTGCAATTGTTATGCCCGGACCAGAGCAGAACTTTTGCTTCATTGGCAGTACTTGAGTTTTCGACGTCGAGGCGAAGATTGGAGGTGGGATTCGTAATATAATAATAGCCGGTTTTTTCGTCGTAGTTGAAGCGAAAAGTCTGATTGGCAATATTCGCAACGCGCCGAGTAAAGAGAATTGCCTTGCCAGATTTTGTATTAGAATTAACCCCACCGGAAATGTCGAGAGCGTAGCTTTGGTTCAACATGGAAGCGACCTGGTACGAAGCTCCGCTCGTGATTCCATCAGCTGGGAGAGGCTTAGCATACCACTTTTGGGAATTTGAAGAAGAGCTGTCTGAGAGAACGATCGGAGAGAGCGCAGCTGAAGTTTTTAATGTTAGAGCCTTGTTAGTACATTGCGCATGTATGGAGATGTATCCATCAGAATCTCTGGAAATGGTCCATTTTTGAGCACAACTGGAGCTAGGTTTGGTAAGAATTGCGCCAGAATCGGAAGATTCAATGCGAAGACTAGAAGTCGGATTGGTAATATAATAATAGCCGTTCTCATAAGTGAATCGGAAGACTTGATTTGGCGTATAACCAGAATTCTTAGTGAAAGCAATCAGTTTGCCAGAAGTAGTGGTGTTCGAAACGCCACCCTCGATATCAAATATAAGATTTTGGTTAGCCTTTGATGAGATTTGATAATTACCCTCTGGAATAACCTGAGCCGGGACCTTATTGGGGCCATTATGTGGATCTCCAAACCAATCAGAATAGAGGAAGTAGAAGTTCCGGTTGCCGTAGGAAGAGCAGGAATCACCCATACCATAGCCAGCGGCGAGAGAGGCGGCATTTGGCTGATACGGAGTATAACGATAAAGCGCAGAGGTGGCACGATTCTCGATATTTACCCTCGTGCCTCCACAACCAGAATTCGGATGATACTGAATATAGTTATTCCCTAGTGGGAAGTTCGTCCAACCGCCCTCTAATACCGTATGGAAGAGGTAGGCGGCATTGCCGAGCTGAGCCTCTAGACCGTAATATTTTGAATCACAGGCGGCAGTATCTGGACAACCATAGCCTGTGGCGGCGCGATACTGGACCTCATATGGCCATCTATCCGAAATAAGGCCCTGTTCCTTTTCGAGGAGAACTATGAGCACCTTTGGGTTGATTTTGAAAGTCTGGGCAGCATCCCAAATAAGGTAGGCGGCGGACTGCCCGTTGATAGTCTCGTCAGCCATACAGACAAAGTGACCATCCTTCACATGATAATATCCCCCAACAACTCCAGAAGAAGAGTTGAAATAGTAGCGACGGTTGTAGTTGATGCCATGTTTTGTAACATTGACGTCTTCGTACCAAAGCGCCCCAACTGCAGCAGGGTCTGCGCTCTGGTTACAAGAGTTTTTAGCCTTTAAGAAATTGTGGATTTCGGCAACGGTCATGGAATTATAATCAGTCATAACTGCATCGGACATAATGTTGCCGGCGCGGAAACTAGAGGCATTAGCGGCCTCAGTTTTATTCTGATTGGATGTGGAAAGAAAGGCAATTGTAGCCGTAAAAACAAAGGCAAAGAGACAGAAAAGCGATAATCTAGTCTTATTAACGTGCCTTCTGAGGCTTACATTATTTGGTAATCTCATATCCATTATATTTCTACCTCTCCGTTAAGTACGCCTTTCTTGCCGGCAGAATCTAAAGTAATTTTCATATCGTACTTACCTTTAATTAGTAGGTTGGTCGAGATATCAAAACTACAAGAACTCGTAGCGGCAGACGGAGCAATTTGGTCGGTGAGGCTGAAGGTGTCGCCAGTAGCTGGAGCATTTAGCTCTAGTAAGCAGGTCCCCTCCTCGAGATATTGGTCAATCGAAACGCGAATCATAAGGGTCTCACCATCGGAATCAGCGTAATTAATTACACCTGTTATCCCACTAGCAGTATTGGCATCCTCACCCTCATTATTTTTTGGGGTTTTGCCATCAATAATCTCTGGCTCTTTAGTAGAGGGCTCTGACGGGGTTTCTTCCTTTGACTTTTCTTCTGTTTTAACGGAACTAGCCGAGCTCGACCCGTTAGTATTAGTAGAAGTAGAATTAGTATTGGAGCTACTAGTGGAGGAATTTTCGGGCTTTTTATTGTTTAAAGCAAAGATAAAAACAACTATGCCGGCAATCAATAAGACTGCCACTACAAAAATGATTGGACGGTAGTTGCGGCGACGAGCCACGTAACCACCTCTGGGGTGGGACTCGACGACATCCGAATTTTTGGCGCTATTACCCATGCTATTATAATAACACGAAATGACTGTTTCTACAATAAACCAAAGGGTTTTGCGAAACCGTCTTCTATGCTATAATGTTAAGTATGAGTTTACCTAGGATGTTGAATAGAAAAAACCGTATTCTTCTAAAAGAGCTTTCAAAGACCGATTTTAAGATACGCTACCAAGGTTCTGCGCTTGGTTATCTTTGGGCTCTCCTAAGGCCGCTCTTAATGTTTGCTATTCTCTACATAGTATTTTCGAAGATCTTAAGATTCGGAGGAGATATTCCTCATTATCCGGTTTACCTTTTGGCTGGGACGGTATTTTGGAACTTCTTTACGGAATGCACTTTTCAAGGAATCCATGCGATTGAAAATCGCGGAGATTTAATCCGAAAAGTTAGTTTTCCTAAGTATATTGTTGTGCTTTCTGCAACATCTACCGCAGTAATAAATCTATTAATTAACGTAGCGGTGATTTTTATATTTGCATTGATAAACGGCTGTACACCTTCGCTTACTTGGTTGCTAGTGGTTCCTGCTATTATAGAGCTTTATGCTTTAGCGCTTGGCATTTCCCTGTGGCTTGGAGCTATAAATGTCAAACTTAGAGATATTGGCTCAATATGGGAAGTACTGACGCAGGCGTTGTTTTATGCGGTGCCAATTATTTATCCAATTTCAATGGTAACTGAAACTTCAACCACTGCAGCAAAAATTATTTTGATCGACCCAATAGCACAAGTGATCCAGGACGTTCGATACGGTGTAGTGACCGACCAGACAGTGACTACTTGGGGATTTGCAGGTGTGGGCTGGGGACTAGTTTCAGTTTTAGTAGTTATAGCGATACTAATTTTCGGCGCACTGTTTTTCAAGAAGCGTTCTAAGAAATTTGCGGAGGAAGTCTAATGGTTCTAAAAGATAAATATTTGCAGAAAATGAGCGAAGAGGCAAGAGCCGAATTAGAAGAAGATGATTACGCCTTAAAGGTCACTAACCTTTATAAGGACTTCAAATTACCAACGGAACGAGCCTGGGGATTGAAACAAATGATTTTTAACACTCTAAAAGGTGTGAAGGGGTTTAAGACGCAACACGTACTGAGAGGTATTAGTTTTACAGTAGAAAAGGGTGAGTTTTTAGGCATTGTAGGACGAAACGGAAGTGGGAAGTCTACGCTTCTAAAAGTGCTCGCGGGAATTTACGTTCCAGAAAAGGGGGACGTACTAGTTAACGGAAGCTTAATTCCCTTCATTGAGCTAGGCGTAGGCTTTAATCCAGAGCTAACCGGACGCGAAAACGTCTATCTAAATGGGGCTCTGCTCGGCTTTTCGAATGCGGAAATGGACAAGATGTATGATGATATTGTAGATTTTGCAGAGCTTAGAGAATTTATGAATCAAAAATTAAAAAATTATTCTTCTGGGATGCAGGTACGCTTGGCGTTTTCGATTGCGATTCGAGCGAGAGGAGATATTCTGATTTTGGATGAGGTTCTAGCGGTGGGCGATGCGGCCTTCCAGGAAAAATGTAACGAATATTTCAAGAGTCTACATGGTCAACAAACGGTAATTTTGGTGACACATTCCATGGAGAATGTTGAGCGTTTTTGCGATCGGGCTATCCTAATTGAAAATGGCAAGATTCTTCAAAGTGGAGATCCAAAGAGAGTCGCTAAAGCTTATTTAGATCTTTTTAAATAGTTACTGTTTAAACCAATACTGCTCACCGTTTAAGATGTCATAATTTAGAAGCTTGTAGGCTTCAGTGCTTTTTCCGGTTGGTTGAGAACCCGTCAGGTAAACTGGTGTGAGTATGGGGTTTTCTGCACAAGCTTCTTTTGTGATTAAGCTCTCTGCTGTACGTTTTAATCCTAGAATTTCATATAGGTTGCTAGTCAAGCAATTTGGTGTCGTCGTTGGTAGCGTAGCGTGCTCACTCTCGATTCCAAACTTTTCAGATAGCTCTTCGCCGTATTTTTGATTTGAAAAGTTATCTTTTACTTCAAAATTCGCCCAAATAAAGTATGGTGTTAAATGCGTACGATTTGAAAGTTGTTTGTCGGAGCTAACATTGGCTGAACCAAAAACTCCAGGCGCATGATCGCCAAAGAAAAGGACGACTGTTTTTTCACCAAAGTCCTTTAGTTTCTCGAGAAACTCTCCGAGGGATTGGTCAGAATAATAAACGCTCTGAAGATAAGCTAAAATCATGTCGGTATCATCTTTAATTTCCTCCGGATTTTCAAACCAGAAGAGCCGTTCTTCTTCGCTATAACCGCCAAGCCAATAGGGCGCGTGATTTTGCATAGTGATAACGCTAATAAGCTGTTTTTTATTAGAGCTCTCTAGTCGTTTGATAGTTTCGGCATAAGTTGAGCTATCATCGATGTATCCGCAACTACTGTCGTTACGTTCAGTGAAGGACATTTTGTCCTGAGTGATAAATTCGTCAAAGCCCTCAATTGGTAAAGCGTAGCTACGCTTGTATAACTCACCGGTATAAGAGTGGATAGCAAGGGTTTTGTAGCCGTTGGCTTTAGCCTCGTTGGCGATTGAAGTAATATGGTCTAGTTTCGGCAAAATACTGGTATATGGAGTCGTCTGGACCCAGAAGTTCGAAAGTCCGGTGTCAGATTCAAACTCGATATTGGCCGTTCCACCACCGTATTCTGGAGAGTACATATATCCAGCTGGGTAAGTCTCCATGAGCCGATGGAAGTTTTCGAGCGGATCCGGACCATTAAATGGATAGACATCTTGGAGAATAGTAGGATCGTAAAATGACTCATTAAGGACAACGATAATATTATAATCGGCATTTTTTAGATTCATTTTGCTAACGTTTGGCTCGGCGTTTGCGAGCTTAGTATAAGCACTTTTTATCTCGCTGATTTTTTCCTTATTGTAATCCTGAGGTGGTTCGACGTCATATTTGGCGATATTATAAAGAAATCCAAGTAAAAAGTTGGTCTGTTCATAGGTGATGGCTTGGTCCCAAGTGGTAAATTCTGCGTTATCTAGCCACTCATATCTTAGCGAAGGGGTTCCACTGTGGTAAAGGATAGGGTTAGTAGCCGTAAAGAAAGCCCAAATTCCGAGCGGAATCAAGATAATTCTAACGGCGACGGAGGCAGCAATACGCCCTATTCTGGTCTTTTTATATTTCCGTTTGGCGGCATTAGTTCTAGCTTTCTTTTTCCGTTTCTGCCAATCTTTGTGAGAATATACCGGCAAATACGCTAGCATATAACGCATTAGATAATCTAATAGAAAGCCTAAACCTACTGCTAGCACCGACGCAAGAATAATGCGAGTAAGCTCTCCTGTATCAATAAAATTTGTGAGCGCCCCAGCTTGATCGGTCATTTGGAAATCTTCGGGAAGGAGAGGGGTACCGCGAAAAGATACTTTGGTGTTATTGATATAGGTAATAATTGTAATAAGCGCAAATCCTACCCCGATGGTTCGAAATGGCCGATGGAAAATTCCATAAATTATAACTATGATAGTGAAGATAATTAGCGTCGAGTACCAGAAAATCATCGGTTTTTCGTCCATAGAACGCCAAGCCGCATCGGCATCATTGCCGAAAATCCGGTATTGCAAATACCAAGTTAGAAAAATTGAGCCGATAGCTAACAGCCCCCATCTTCGAAGAAATGTTACAAAAAGCTGTCCAGCTCTTTTTAAAACCACCACAACTCTGGATTTATCCATAGTAATATGATACCACAATGCTACCGTTTATACAAACCAAGATGCTTCTGACCGTCGTAAATTAAGGTCGGGATGCCTTTGGGTTTAATCTGATTTTCGACAATATCGTTGACCCGTTGCAGATAGTTTTTCACTTCATCGGAAGTGGTTTTCTTCTGGACGGCGGAAATCTGGCTGTCGGAGAGCCCCCACTCTTTGAGCCAGGATTTAATAGTCTTTTCGGCGGTTTCGGCGTCATAGACATTATCGAAGAGATATTGCCAGCCTTGGGAATCTTCGCTTTGTCCCGTGAAGAGACGGCCAATCAGCTTCAAGCTCAGACCTTGGTATTCATCTCCAGCCAATAGCAAAGCATAATAATAATTAGTAAGAAGGCCTGAATTCTTAAACTTATATCCGTCGCCATCTCTGATAGGATAAACTAAGAGATATACTTTGTGCCTATTCATAAATTCAGTGTCTTTTAGCTGGTTACGATAAGAAGAGAGACAGACTGTGCAACCCGGATCAATAATATCAAGCGCAGGCTCTGCAGAGGAATCGGGGTTAATGGCCACTTTCGGGTCAATCAAATAATCTTCGGCGTTCCAATTCTTTAGACGGTCAGGAATGGCCGCGAAGATTTCGCCCCATTCAGAGAACCAGTTCAAATTTTCCTCATCAATCGAGCAAGATTCGGCGCCAAGAGCGCAACTAGCGGGATGTGAGACGTTGCAAGTGCCAAGCGTCCAGATGGCAAGGCCAGCTTTGATGCCTTCAATTAAAGACCATGCTGTAATAATTACAATTAGAACACTGGCGATTTCAATGGTGATACTGAGAGGCTTGACGGCTTTGGGATTTTTCAAAACGACTTTTTTTAGTAGCGCTGTTTTGACGTCGTCCTGAAAACTCGTGTCACATTTTCTGAAAGTCAGGTGGCGCGTGAAACAATGCCAGGATTTTTTTAGAACTTGTAGGTACTTTTTCCCTAAGTCACGTTTGAAAATACTAAGAATGGCAACGAAAATGCCTACGACAATTAAAACGATAAATGCAGCTATGCAAATCATGGTACTATTATAACATACATATGGCAAGCCGAAGAGCCGTTAAGGGTTTTCTTACTACAGGTGTTCTAGGGCCTGCTTCACCTTTTCAATGTCGGAAGGGCGGATGTGGTAACCGAGAGAGAAACGGAGGAGGGGCGGGTAGTGCATGATGTGGTCCAAATAGTAGTGGACGCAGAAGTAACCGGTGCGCGTCATGATACCCTGATCGGCTAAGGCGGAGCCTAGGAAATGAGAGTCGAATCCAGTTTCGGACTTATCGACATAGAAAGAAATCGTGGGATTCGGAACCTGATTTATGACATGTAGACTGGGCTTGCTTTTCAGAAAATCATAAAGCTCGGTATAGTTCTGCTGAAGATTTTGGTGGTCTTTTTTGCCTAAGCCTTCTAGCCAATCGATGGCGGCGCCAAGAGCAATAATTTCGCCCCAAGCTTGAAGGCCGGATTCAAATTTTGTGTAAGCATGCTCTGGGTCTCTCGCCGAAAGAATGTAAGATTCCTTGTCTACATCATCAACCATCCCCCCACCAACAAAACTCGTATCAATATACTCTAAGAAATCGCGGCGAACTACTATACCGCCGAGAGACGGCGCATACATTTTATGAGCAGAAAAACAGATAGCGTCAACGGAAGTTTTTTCTAGGATATCCTTGGAATGGGCCATAGCCTGTGCAGCATCAATAATGATAAAACCACCGTTTTTGTGAACTGATTTTTCTAGCTCCTGAAGATTCTCTAGACGACGACCGTCAATATTAGAAGCCGCATTGACTACCACTAAAGCATGGTCGAAATCCGAGCTATCTAGCGGGATACTGCCGTCTACATTCCTCGTCACTATCTCGCGCGGAAGATGGGTACGCTCGGAAAAAGCCATCGTAGAAAGAAAGGGCGAATTATGCTCAATGTCGCTCGTGACGATTTTCTTCACTCCAGCTTTTTCTGGATTGAACTGCGATAAAAGCAAATTCAGACCGTAGGTAGTATTTAGAGTAAACGACACAAAATAATCTTTTTTCTTCAGTTTCAAATAGTCCAAGACCTTGGCGCGCGTGCCGTTGACTTTGGCATCGGTGGTGACTCCCCAAGGATACTTCACACGCTCGCCGCAAGAATTAAATTCTCGATAATATTCTTCCAAAGCTCTGATAACAGGCTCCGGACGCAAACTCTGGCAAGCAGAATCTAAATAAACATCATTTTCTTTTAGGTAGCTAAAATCGTTCATAAGTTCCTCGATTTCTTTTTATCTACGATGTAAATTGGGCGGCCGAGAGCCTCGGCGTGGATACTAGAAATATAGAGAGCGGTGATGGCCTGAGAAATAAGGACAAGACCAACAAGAAAGGTAATCAAAATTGCCATCTGGAGGGTGCCCGGCCAGTAGAAATGGAGCGGGTCGCCGAGAATGTATTGGTTAATTAAGCAGAAAAGACCGAGCGCGCCGGATAGCAAAGTGATGATAATACCGATATAGCCAAAAATCACGAGCGGCGTGGTGGACATGGAGACAAAACTATCAATAGCGAGGCGGAAAAGTTTTTTCAAATTGTAAGACGGCTTCCCGGCTAGACGGACGCCATAAGTGTATTTCACGTATTTTTTATCAAAGCCAAGCCAATCAATCAGGCCGCGCGTGATACGCTTATGCTCGGGGAGTTTGTTGAACTCATCAATCACTGGGCGAGAAATCAGGCGATAATCGGTGGAGCCGGCGACGGTGTCATGATTCCCCATTTTTCTAAGGAGCCAGTAAAAGAGGCGACTGCCGGTCTTCGCAATAAAACCATGTTTTGTATAATGATCCCGAACGCCAATCACTACATCGTGCCCCAATTCCCATTCTTTGATAAACTCCGCAATTAGTTTTGGCGGCTGTTGACCATCGGCATCAATGGTGATAGCGGCGTCACCCTTGGCGTAAGCCAAGCCGGCAGAAAGAGCCATTTCTTTGCCGAAATTTTTAGAGAACGAGATGACACGAAAAGCCTTTCCTCGATCAGCATATTCATAGAGTAAATCTAACGTCCCATCTGTCGAGCCATCGTCGACAAAAATAATTTCAAAATCATAATTTTTTAGTCCCTCTAGCGCCGGCAAGAGCTGCTCTTCTATGAAATTGGAAAGACCAGCGATTTCATTATGTGCGGGAATAACGATACTAACGAGTTTCTTCATGTTCCTCCTCTTCTAAATCTATATTTAAAATAGTGGCCGCTTGCTCTAAAATCGCTTTTTCTTGTTCTGTACCATAGAGATATTTTGACCGAAAAAGCGCGGTAGTTTCGGGATAAGAAATATCGATGACTTCTAGAGAACGAGCTGCGCCCGGAGCTTTTCTCAGAGCACCGAGAGCAACTAAATTCTCCACATGCTCTGCTACGGCAGAAACGGAAGATAGGCCAAGCCCATTCATAATATCACGATAAGACGGAGAGTACCCATTTTCCTCAATGAACTCCCTAATGAAATCATAGACCGCAGTCTGCTTTTTAGTCAGTTTTACGCTCATATAATTATTATACCAAATTTCTGGAATTTGATAATGATATGCCACCTCTTTTTTATGATATAATATACGGTATGTTAAATAGAAAATATCGGTTTCATTCTCGCGGTGGCGTCAGATATACCTACCAACATGGCAAGACGATTCGAAAGCCAGATATTAATTTGGTCCACGCTATAAACGAGCGGAAGAAGGAACGTTATGCGGTGGTAGTTTCTAAAAAAGTGGCGAAATCTGCAGTGGAGAGAAATCGTATCCGGAGGCGCGTTTATGAGGCCATCCGTCTCACAAAAAGCGAGCAGAATTTTTCGGCAGCGAAGGATAATATTTTTATAGTTTATTCCAAAAAACCGCTGACGATGCCGTTTGAGAAACTACGAGACTTAGTCTCTAGTCTTCTAAAGGAAAGTATGGTATAATTATTTTATGTTTGAGTTGATTGATTTTCTCATTGTCCGGCCGCTCGTGAACGTTCTGTTTGTGATTTATAATTTTGTCGGTGATTTCGGCTTGGCTATTATCATCTTCACAGTACTTGTTAAGATTTGTATGTGGCCGCTAGTTAAAAAGCAGCTTAACCAGACAAAATTAATGCGTAAAATCCAGCCGGAGCTTACAGAGATTAAGAAGCGTTGTAAGGGTAACCGTCAGATGGAATCTTTACAGATGATGGATCTCTACAAGCGAAACAATATTAAACCTTTCCGTTCGGTTCTGATGTTGTTCATTCAGTTGCCGATTTTTATTGCTCTCTATACTGCTATTTCGGTGGTGGCGAATCCACGCCCGGCCAATGGCGATATGTGTGGCTATACTAATATGTCGCACTGTGCTTATGAGCCGGTACAGAATTTGGACCGCATCAAAGAGCTTTCTGAAAAACAAGACGCCTATATTCAGGCGCGCCAAGATGGCAATAATGATGCGACTTACGATTTCTCGCCGAAGCTATTTGGCTTAGTGGATTTGAACGCGACAGCATCTGGTGTATTCTCTGGTCCGATTACTATATCAGAAATTATCGTTCTGCTCTTCGCGATTTCCGCTGCCTTCATGCAATACTTCGTTTCTCGCCAGCAGATGCCGACGGGCCACGACAAAAAGGACAAGAAGAGTTTCAAACAGATTATGCGAGAAGCCAAAGAGGGTAAGGAGCCAGACCAGGCTGACATGAATGCAATGATGTCACGCCAGATGGGCTTTATGATGCCACTAATGATGTTCCTTATTATGTTTAATCTTCCGGGCTCTTTGGCATTCTATTATCTTTTGACTAATATTATCACGGTCATCCAACAAAAAATTATTCTCGGCAAAGCCGAGGATAAAATGGAAGCTTCTACAGATAAGGCTATCTTAAAAGAGCTAAGCAAAATTAAAGAGGCCGAGGTCATCGAAAATAAAAAATCGGGCACCAAAATCACTCGCATCTCCGCTAAGGATAGTAAAAAGAAAAGGAGATAATTATTATGAATAAAGATGAAGCTATTCGCTATGCCACTAAATTCCTAGAGGATTTATTGAGCTTTTTTGGTATCAATGTAGCGGTAGATAGTACTTGCGATGACGAAGTCATCCAACTGGAAGTGCCGTCCACTTCCCTAAATTCATTACTGATTGGCCGCAATGCCGACAACTTACGCTCCTTGCAGTATATCGTTTCGCAGGCCCTAGTGGCACATGATGCCGAGATTACGCGCGTCAACGTAGACGTGGCCGATTATAAGCGGGCGCGAGCAGAGCGAATTGCCGAAAAGGCCGAAGGTTGGATTAGCAAAGTTAGAACTACTGGCGAGCCAATGACCTTGGAGCTTAGCCCAGCGGATCGCCGCGTGGTCCATAAAGTTGCGCAAGATTATTCGGATATTGAGACTCACTCTGAGGGCGAAGGTAGGGAGCGCCACCTCATTATCTCTAAAATATGATGAATCGTACTCAGCAAAAACAAAGTTTTAATCCATTAATTATTTTAATTAGTATCATAGTACTTGGTTCGGTGGCAATATTTTTGATTATTAATTTCTTGTCTTTCACGAATGAGCCGTCCGAAAAAGACCTGGAAGCGGAAGCTAGCAACGCTTCGATTGAGCAAGGCGAGAAGGAACGCGATAAATACCCTATTTTGGAAAAATTACCTGTTCAAAATGCGACTTATACTATTGGTTATCGCTTGGGAGATGATGGTGAGCCTACTATTACCATCGACACGACAGAGTTTTATTTCGAGTTTGCACTGAAAAAACTCCAATCTCTAGGCACAGCCGAACACCCTGCCTCGTCTTATCGTCTTGAGATTATCAGCCCTGAAATCGGCGAAGAAGAAAAGCTTATTCTTCGGAAGTTTTCTGAACACCGATTATAATTACAATGTCATATCCGGTAGCGTCTACCTCAGCCGGAACCTTGTCGGTCGCCTCTACTCCGTATTTTTTGGCGATTTTGGCGAGACTGCCCGGAGCCTTAGAGCTGGCATCGTAGACCTTGATGCCCTCCCAATATCCCTCTGGGGCATCTCCAACAGCTACATTTTCAAATCCGTCTTCTTCTAGCTTGCCCTTTTCTACTGAGGCTACGCCGCTTTCGCCTGTACCATTAAGTACTATTACTGCGGGGTCTTCCCTCACGACTGGGTCGCTAGATAATTGTTTGTCGACATACTTCTGGATGTCACGATAGTTGTAGCGACCGGCAGCTGGAACCACAAATGATACCTCGTACCCTAATCCGCTCGGGTCAAAGCTAGCGGTAGTGACAAGGCTGGTGCCATCTCCTTGGTCTAATAAGGAAATAGAACGCATAGTCGAAAGGTCGATTGTGGTGACAGTATGATAAAGACTCTTGATTTCATCCATATTGAAGTCTGTACGTACATTATCACCAACTGAGTTCATAATACCAATGATATCGGTAATGCTAAGACCTTTTTCTAGGATTTTGTCCTTAATAGCGATTAGAATCTTCTGCTGGCTAGCCGCTCTAGTGAAATCACCCGATGCAGTGCCATGTCTAGCTCTAGCAAGACCTAAAGCCTGCTCACCATCTAGTACTGTCGGTTCACCGGCTTTCATGATAATATTGGTCCAGCCATAGTCATTAATATCTTCGTCTACCGTAACGGTGATGCCATCTAGAATATCTACGATTTGCACTAAAGCGCCCCAGTTAAGATGGATGAAGTACTGGAAATCCATACCTAACACTTTTGATACTTCAGTTTCTAAGGCCTTAGCGCCACCTTCTTCGTCTGTATCATTAATATTGTTGCACCAATAGACCTCGTTAATTTTCCCTGTGGAAGTACAGGTGTTCCCGAGATAAAGGTCTCTAGGCAAATTCACCATGGCTACATCGCCGGTCTCAGAGTCTAATGAAACCGCCATAATCGAATCTGTCAACATGGCGCCATCATGGGTCTCATCTTCCATGGTCCAGCCACTGGTGCCAAAAACTAGGATATTAGTCCGGCCGCGACTATCTTTTTTGAGGTTTACATAAGTGTCGCTAGTGACGGCACCAATCAAATCGCCCATACCGGACCTTCCGCCGGTGAGTTTCCGGATAATGGCGTCTCCCCAGAAATAAGCGACAACACCACCAATTAATGCCAAAACCAATACTCCAATAACAATGTTTCTAACGATATGCCTCTTCTTCGGAGCATCTTTTTTGATTTCGTCTTCGGAGAGATCCATGTCAAAACCATTAACCGGCTTCACAAAGTCAGCTCTAGTCTGTTTGTGACTCTTTTTGTCTGGTTTTTCATTAAATGCTGCAGCTAACAAGGCATCCTCCTCTGTTTCTAATTCTTCATTGGTTTTTGTGGCTTCTTCCTTAATCGGACGAGGCGGCTGGACTGAAGCCTTGGGAGTGGGCCTATGGACAGGCGCGGTATGACCAGAGGAAGCTTTTGCGCGCACCATACGCACCCCATCTACCCCGACAGCAGTCGGCGCAACTGGTTTCTTCTTAGTTCCGTCAATCATTCTGTTTGCCATAAAATCCCACTTATATTCTCTTATTATATCATACCTTAAGCTTAATTGACAACCTTATTGTTGTAAAGCCTGGTAGGCGGGGCTATTTTTCAAGAGCTCGCTCGGGATACCTTCAGCGGCGACCTCGCCATTATCTATGACCACTACATGATCTGCCAAATTCATAATTTCAGGTTTGTGGGTAATAACAATCACCGTGTGATGCTTCTTTAGTTCTTGGAGGATTTTGATAATGCGGGCTGTACTGGTGGAGTCTAGAGAAGCGGAGACCTCATCAAAGAGTAGAACCTCAGAACCAGAAAGGAGAGTGCGGGCTAATGAGAGTAGCTGTCTTTCACCAAGCGACAAGTTGGAACCATCGGCGACTAATTTGGTATCATAGCCCTTCTTAAGCTTCATAATATCTTCGTGGATACCGACGAACTTGCAGACTTTTTCTTGGTGGCTGCGATTTTCATCTACTAAATTGAGATTTTCACGAATGGTCATGTCGAAAATGAAGGGTTTTTGCGTAACAATACTGACGTTTCCAGCGTAAGCTTTTTTGGTGAAATCATAAATATTGGTATCGTCCAGTAAGATTTCGCCTCTGTTAATTTTATAGAGACGGAGGAGCAGACGGAAAATAGTAGATTTGCCGGAGCCGGACTTACCGACAAGGGCGGTAATTTCTCCCGGCTGAGCATGGAAAGACACCCGCTTTAGACTCGGTGCCTTTTTAAGAGGGGTCTTAAGCTTGGAGCCGTCTGGGGCAAATTTGGGCGGCTCTTCATATTTGAAGGAGACATTCTTAAACTCGACTAGACCCGCAATTTGATCGGTTTCATTTTCGCCGAATTCATCCATATGGGGAGTTTTGTAATTTAAGAGCCGACGGAGGCGCTCCACTGCAACTGAAGAATAAGAAATTTCATCAATGGTCTCGGAAATTTTATCAAAACTACTGATGATGTCTTCGTAGTAACCAAGGACGAGAATTAGCAAGGAAACGTTATATTCGCCACTCAAAATGAGACCGGCAGAAAAGAGGTAGAGGAGGATGCGGCCGGAGCCAAGAACGATAGGAACGAAACCGATGGCAAAATCACGATGGAAACGTTGCTTTTTGTAATATTTATTCCAGATTTTCTTTTCTAATTCTAGGTTTTCTTGGAGCTTAGCTTTTAAGTTTAAAGTCTGGACTTCTTTGTAACCATCAATGATTTGGGAATAGAGACCAGTAATTTCATCGTCATGCTCATGTTGAGAGGCTAGGTAGCGGTCGCGGAGTTTAGTGTGGCGAATGAAAGAGCCTAAAGTAGTGAGTAGGAATAGCCCGGCCACAATGCCGATGCGCCAATCTACAAAGCAGAGGATAGCGACAGCAATAACCGTACTAAGAATATTGCTGACGAAGTCTATGAAGTAATCCGGAATTTGGGAAGCTTGGTCGATATCTCGAAAAGCGGTAGCAATTAACTCGGATTTGGAAATATCAGCGGTAAAGCTGGGGTCGAATTCTGTAACCTTTTCTAAAATATGGCGCTGAAGGCAATTGTGAATGTCATTGGAGGCTTTATAGTAAGCCCAGTAATTATAGCGGCGGCAAAGTAAGAAGGTGACGGCAGAAAGGAAAAAGAGAGCAAGACTGAAGTAGGCATTTTCGTAATTCCCCGTCTCGAGATTGTCGACAATGAGCGCAGCAACAAACGGGATGACGAGCGATACAGAAATGCGCAGAATAGCGGAGACGGCGAGATGGACAAGCCATTTTTTGTTAAGACATTTTAACTCGAAGAAATGCTTGATGATACGATAATAATATTTAAACATTTGGCCCCTCCTTTCCAATAGAAGTAAGCTGAAGTGCGCGATAAGTTCCGCTGGTCTTCATCAGTTTGGAATGGGTGCCAATCGCCTCAATTTTACCGTTACTCAGCACAACTATGCGATTAGCGAGGCGCATGAGCTCGGGTTTTTTAGTAATCATTAAAACGGTGCGGGTTTTCTCGAGACGTTTGAGAAGCGCGGGGACGAGCTTGGCGGTATCAGGATCGAGCGAAGTAGTGACATCGTCAAGGAGGATAATTTCAGCGTCCGTCAAAATTGCGCGCGCGATAGAAATCATTTGTTTTTGGCCGCCAGAGACATTGGCGGCATTTTCTCGCAAAATCGTATCATAGCCCTGGGGTAAAGAGTGAATGAAATGGTGGATTCCGGCGATTTTGCAGGCCTCAATTTGCTTTTTCGGATTAGTATCGACAAAATCGAGATTATGGCGGATGCTGGTATTGAAGATAAAGGGAGATTGGTTCGCCACTGCGACGGAAGAGGTATAAATTTCCTTGGAGAGCTCGTTAATATTGATATCGTCGAGGTAAATTTGGCCTTTCGTGGGACGCTTGAGGCGGAGGAGGAGATTAAAAAGCATAGTCTTCCCCGCTCCGGGGAAACCTACGATGGCAATAGTTTCGTGGGGTTTAATATCTAAATTGATGTTCCGTAAAATAGGTTTTTTGTCGATGGTGAGCGAGACGTTTTTGAATTTGATGTGACCGGAGAGCTGCTCGACCGAACGATTGCCAAACTCAAACTCTTCTTCCGGATGGTAGTTAAGGATGGTACGAATATGATGAACGGAGGCGTTAGCTAGACGGATATCAATACAGGCATCGGTGAAATTATCGAGATAGTTTGTAGCAGATTCATGGTAACTAATGATGAGGACAAGGATATCAATGGCGATGTCGCCCCTGACGAAAGCGACTATGAGGATGAGATAGAGTATAACTTGGAAAACATAGTAGATAAAATCACAGTCCGAATCTCTGATGGCAATTTCAGTACGCTGCCCCTTATAGAATTTGTCATAATATGAATGGATTTTATGGAGCCGCTGGCGAAGCTTCGGCAACATATTAAAAGTTTTCACTTCCTGGAGACCGGCAATGACTTGGCTTAAAAGATTAGAATAATGGTCGTCTTCATTACGCGTTTTTTGCCAAAAAAGGTTATAGCCTTTGTCGGCTTGGTTACGGATAGCGTAATAGATAACACATGAAACTATGTAGATAACGGGGTAAATCCAGCCATATTCACTAACGATAATGATAATGGCGAGGATTTGGAAGGGGGTAGTGAAAAACTCGGCGAGCTCATCAGCCATTTCACTGATAGCGACGAGATCCGTGTTGATAGTGTTCATGAAAAATCCCTTATTGATTTTGCGGGTAAAATCTTGGTCGACGCCAATGAGAGTCTGGAAAATCTGGTCATGAAGGCGGCGATAACTGTAGTTGACGTTCCAAGAATAGGCACGCCAGTTAAGGTAGAGGGCAAGGCGATAGCAGAAATAGACAGCGATGAAAATTGCAATGTTTAGATAAGTCCCTTCCGTGTTTTGTTCGGAAAGCGACTTAATAATCATAGCGGCAACGAAAGGCTGAGCAATGGCTAGTGCCTTATAGGCGATAGCGGTGACGAGGCTAAGAAAAAAATAAAAAGAATTGAGGTCAGCGATGGCCCAATATTCGCGGATAAACCTCCAATATTCTTTTACCATTAGTATTATTATAGCACAAAAAGCTGGCCTTATCGGCCAGCTTTGAGGTTTACAGGCTGTTTACGTAGTCGCGGTAACCATCGGATACTGGACCACTATACTCCGAGTAATCGTTTTTGAGCGGGTTGTCTGGACCAGAGTAACTCCTATCGGTCATTTGTTTATCGGTGCGGAGGAGACAACGGACAGAGCTGCCGTGGTCAGGGTTAGTGTCATCTATATTGTCATTTACGGAACCTGAAGCTGATTTGTGTGGGTTATATGCAGCTGGTTGACCACCAGTCGCAATTGTGCCGAAGAAGTATGATGCATAGTTGTCTGGTTTTGCATTCTCGTCAGCCCAATCGTTCCCGCCAAAGCTCCAAGAGCCATTATAGGTGAAATGTGGACCGTGGTAAGTAGAGTTATCGTTGGTCGCGAGCAAGAAACTGTTCTTCCAAGCTACATCTTTCCCGTCGCCACCGCTATTTTTCTTGCCGATGTTGTATTCCCAAAGTTGATAGAATTCGCCAGCTGACTTGCTAAACGAGCCACTTTCCCTAGTGGAGAACGGTAGTTTCCAGTTGGCCGGGCAGAGGGAGTCGGAAATGTTAGTGTTGGCGCCTTGGTTGTTCCACATACCAGCTGTAGCAGCCTTGTAATTATAAAGGGTGCTATAGCCACTTTGAGTCTTATAGAGCGCATCGCTATCAGAGGTGGACAAGGTAAAGTTTTTAGTGCTACTGACATCTGTGGTAGCGGGGTGATGGGAGTCACCGGCCGGATAAAGCTTATTGCCATTGGCAGCGACATCGGTGTAGTTTAGATCTTGGAGCAGCCAGCAACGACCGTCAGCGTATTTGCGGAAGGAATATTCCTTATTGTCACGTCCGTCTTTGAGAGTTTTGGTATCTAGGACGTTCATATTGTCGCAGTAAGCTTGCGTGACCTCTTGGAGCCACTCAGGCTCTTTGAGCCAGATGGCATAAACTGTAATTACTTCCGGACTAGACTCCTCATCATGCGGACAGTTATTCTTGAGCTCGGTCACGCTAACGCCAGTCTGGCCGCTCTTATAGGTGCCTTTGGTGGCATCTTTATTACAAGACCAGCCCAGGAAGGTGTAGCCCGTGCGCGTGAATCCATTGTTCTGAAGAGTGACAGTTTTATCATCATAAGACAGTTCGGTATCTGGGGTGGTGCCAGTAGCATCAGAAGCATTTTTATCATAGACTATTTTAATATCTGCTTCAGTTGGAGTTGGATCACCTTCACAAACGGCTGTCACTTCTACGTCGTTGGACGGCATAATGAAGTAGTATGGATTTTCAGTACCCTTAATATTAGACACTGAGCTTAAGCCACTGTTGACGTACCAGCCGATAAACTTCTTGGTGCCGCAATTCTGGCGAATCCAAACTTGGATGCCGCTAGGAAATGTACTCTTGGATTCAGACCCTTCCTTATTTACGTAACCATTGTTAACAATAACATTATAGACTTTCGATGGATCGTCTTTCGAAACAGCACGATAGGAAACAGAGCCGTAATAAGTACCATCTGGGAGATCTTCCCCAACATTGACGGCATAGTTCACGGATACGTCAGAGTTTGTTCCAGAATAAATAACGGTGCCGGCATCGCCTACTGGAGCTGCACCCCAAATTTTAGCTGCTGGATCGTCACTTTTAAGGCTTACCCCCCATTGATTGACGGCAACCGAAGAAAGATCATCTATGCTGCTGCTGGCGATATTTCCAGCGACAGAACTAAGGCAGGTAGAAGTCCCATTCAGGCAGAACTTATCGCTTGCAGTGTATATGTATAGTATGTATTCTGCGCCATTATTGTCAATTTTAATGGTGTCAGAAAGCGCGGCAAACTCGCCACGATCAACATCAAAGGTCATTTCTGGGGTATAGGTAATTGGAAGTTCGGTGCTGGCAGCTTCGGCGGATTTTTCATCACGCTTAATTGCCTGGCTGATAATAGTGCTGCCCAGGAAGGCGATAGCGAGTACAAAAGCAGAGGTCACAAGGATGCGAGATTTTGCAGAGATATGGAATGAGCCACGCTTTGCAAAGGAGATTTTACGATTTTTCTTAAGATACTTCACAAATAGCACAATGAGTGCCACAATCCCTATGACAGCAAAAAGTGTCGAGAAAACCGTACCACTCATCTGGTCGCCGGCAGAAGAGTTCTCGCCAGTATTCGGAATACCTACTGTAGTAGTGGTAGTAGTGTTATCTGGGATGACGATAGGGTCGCCACTACCCAAAGTAAATTTTAATTGTGTGGTTGCACTCATAGCAAAATCCTTTTATTTTTATTAATATGACCTTATTTTGACCTATTTTAACACAAGTGCTACGGACCTGTCAAGACTTTTTCTAAAGAAAAAGTCTTGGAACGTCCCAAGTGGTAAACAAGACTTTTTCTAAAGAAAAATAGCCCCTTAGGGCTATTTGAGATTTAGGCGGAGAGTCTGGCGCGGCCTTTGATGCGGCGACGAGCTAGGACCTTGCGGCCGTTTTTAGTGGCATTTCTTTTCATGAAACCATGTTCAACTTTGCGTTGACGTTTGTGTGGCTGATATGTACGTTTTGGCATAATTTCACTTTCCTATGTTATAGTATTTTATTATTTAACAAAATCTTGGTATATTATAGCATAGTTTTCCACTAAATCCAAGATGTTTTCCACATGATTATTAGATTATATGGGCTACTGGTGGAAAAGTTCTCCCCTATTATTCTAAAACATATTATAAAATGAAAAAATGGGTGGGTTTCTTGTGGAAAAGTTGGGTGGGGTTTGCTATAATAGATGTAGAAATATTGTAAGTAGTGAGGAGGTTCTGGTGTTTGATGTGTGGAAAAATGTGTTGGCTGAGTTAGAGCAGACTGTGCCACATACTGCCTACGTTACTTTTTTCACTAATACTAAGCTCGTTTCTATTGATAACCAAGTAGTACAAGTTAGTGCGCCCAACGTCTTTATTGTGCGCCAATTACAGGGTAAATATAATAAAGATGTGGTCTCGGCTTTAAAGAGAAACAATATCTCATTTAAAGAGGTAAAATATATTGTAGCGTCTAATAATAAGGTACAGAAGAAACAATCTGGTAGGGAGGTCTTAGATAATAACTTCAAATCGATAGAATCGGTCGTGAAAAGCCTACCAAAAGCGATGCCTAGCAAGCTAAGTAGCACTTTTCGGACGGGGCTTAATCCGAGCTACACTTTAGACTCTTTCGTGGTGGGTTCAAATAACGATTTGGCGGTATCAATTGCAAGGAACGTAGTAAAACATCCCGGAGAGAAGTATAATCCTTTCTTCCTTTACGGCGGTCCGGGGCTAGGTAAGACCCACTTAGTGCAGGCGATTGGCAACGAAATTGTCCGCCAACATCCAGAGATGAAGGTTCTCTACACCCCTACAAACCATTTCTTCTCGGAATTCATAGAGATGATTAAAAAGAATAGGGGCGACGTCTTTGCGCAGAAATATCGCAAGCTCGATGTTTTGATTATTGACGATTTCCAGCAGATGATTAAAAAAGACCGAAGTCAGGAAGAGTTCTTTAATATCTTTAATGATTTATATCAAGAAAATAAGCAAATTATTATCACTTCTGATCGACTACCGGAACAAATTGCTACTTTAGACGAACGTCTAGCTTCGCGGCTAACCTGGGGGACAGGAGCAATTGATTTACAGTTACCAACCTTTGAGGATAAATGCGCGATTTTGCGTTCAATGGCAGAGTTTAAGGGTTTTGAAATAGAAGATGAGGCAATTGTTTATTTGGCAGAGAACGTCAAGACTAATATCCGCGACTTGGAGGGTCAGTTAGCGAGACTCATGGCGATTTCTGAGTTAAGGAATAAAACTCCTCTTGAGATTATTAATGAGAATACTAGCGGCGGACTAATTGTAGGGAAATCGGCATCTGGAACAATTCACCCCAGAAAAGTCGTAGAAAAAGTAGCAAAATCCTTCGGTCTAACCGTAGAGGAAATGACCGGAAAGAGCCGAGTAGCCCATATTAAAACTGCTAGACAGGTGGCGATGTACTTACTGTCGGAGGAGCTCGGTTTATCCACGACGAAAATTGCTTTGGAAGTAGGTGTAAAAGATCATACAACAGTGATGCATGGAATTAAAAAGATTAAGGAAACTTTGCGGCTAGATTTTGGTCTACGTGAACAAATTTCACACATTCGGGAGAGTCTATATGCTTAAGGTTGTGCAAAACTTATGGAAAACTTTGTGGAGAAATCTGTGGATATTCCTAGGAAAACTTTCCACATTTTTGACAAAAATTAAATCTGCTTTTACGATATTGTGGAGAAAATTCAGTTTTACACGAATTTTACACGTATTTTGCACGGATTTTTACACAGAATTTATATCTAAATTAACAGTGGTCGGAGAGCTAGATTTCCACTTTTACACAGAGCCTATTACTACTATTACTAATAATATAAAAGAAAGGATTTAAAATGGAGATTGAAGTAACTCAAGAAAAACTCGCAAAAGCTTTGGCGTCAGTCAGTAGAGTAGCAGCGGGGGCGAGAGCGACATTGCCAATACTTTCGAATGTATTAATAAGAGCGGATAAAAATAAGGTCAGTTTAGTGGCTACGAATTTAGATATGGCAGTAGTAGAGTATGTACCAGTAATTTCCGCTAAGGACGGTGTAGTAACAGTGCCAGCAAAGATTATTGCGGAGTTTGTTAATAATTTACCTAAAGGTGAGAAGATTTCCCTCAAGACCGAGGGGGTGAAAGTAAAGATTTCGGCTGGAAAATACGAGTCAGTGATTAATGGGGCGATGGCAGATGACTTCCCAGAGTTACCAGAGATCGATGAGAAAAAGGTAGTAAAATATAAAATGCCAGCGGATGAGTTTAAGGTGGGGGTATCGGAGATTATTATAGCGACGAGTAATGATACGACGCGACCAGCTCTTACTGGAGTGTATTTTAATACAGATGGTGGTAATTTGTATATTGCGGCGACAGATGGCTATAGATTGGCAGAAAAGGAATTTATTAAGAAAGTATCTTCCGAGGTAAAAGCGATTGTGCCAGCGGCATCTTTACAAGAAGTTTTACGTTCTATGTCTGATGATATCGAGGAAGTTGAAATCGTTTTTGATGAATCACAGGTGAGATTTAGGATGGGAGAGATGGAAATAACCTCAAAATTAATTGATGGTACTTACCCAAATTATCGATCTTTAATTCCAGAGAAGACAAAAATTGAAGTGGTGATAGATAAGACGGAATTTTTGAGAATAACGAAGATGGCGGCGATTTTTTCTCGAGAAGTAAACCAATCAATTGTTTGTGAGACAGATGCAGAGAAAAAGGTTTTTGCAATTTCATCAATTTTAAATGAGGCGGGTGAGAATAGGTCTGAGGTGAAGGTACAAGTAGAAGAAAGTGGAAAAGTGCGGGTAGACTCGAGGTATTTAATGGCGGCACTAAACGCTTTAGAAGAGCCAATGGTGAGATTTGGGATGTCGGCTGAGAATTTGCCGGTTTTGATTCGGAATGAAAAGAGTAATAAATATCGTCATATTGTAGTACCAGCAGATATATGATAATTAAAAGGATAGAGTTAACAAATTTTAGATGTCATAAGAAATATACTTTAGATTTTGAGCGTCAGACAACGCAGATTTTGGGGGAAAATGGATGGGGTAAGACTTCGATTTTAGAGGCGATTTATCTGGCGGTGCGGGGGAAAAGTTTTAAGGCGGTAGATAAGGAAATAATACAAAGAGGGGCGGATTTTTATAGGGTAAGTCTAGCTTTTGAAAATGGTGAAGAAGTGGTGGTGGTTTATGATCGGAGTATTTCGAAAAAGTATTTTTTGGTAACGGATAAAAAATGGGCGAGGTTGCCGAAAAAGAATCGTTATCCAGTAGTATTGTTTGAGCCGGCGGATTTAGGTCTAATTACTTCTAGCCCTACGAGACGGCGAGATTATTTTGATCGATTTTTGTCGCAATTAGATGAAAATATTGGGGTTTCACTTTCGCGCTATAATAAAGCTTTAAAACAAAGAAATGAATTATTAAAAAAAGAAGGCACATCTTATGATGATTTGTTTTCTTGGAACATATTATTAGCCCAATACGGAGTTTTAATTCGGAAGGCGCGGATGAGTTTGGTAGCGGAGTTAAATGATAGATTAACAGGTGTATATCGAGGGATTGCCGAGAATAGAGATGAAGTACTGCTTAGATATGATTCTTATACAGGAGAGGTGGAAGAAAGTGAATACCTAAGACTGCTAGCAATGGATTTTGAAAGAGATGTAAGGTCTCAGCATACGAATTTTGGGGTACATAAAGATGATTTTACTTTTATGTTTAATGGAGTGGCTGCGGATGGAACGGCATCTAGGGGAGAGATGAGGTCGATAATTTTAGCGTTGAAATTTATTGAGGCGGAAAGATTGTTTGAGAAGCTTGGTAAAAAGCCGCTAGTTTTATTGGATGATGTGTTTTCGGAATTAGATGAAATGCGACAAAAAGCGTTAGTGAAAAATTTTCAAGAAAACCAAGTGATTATTACGAGTGTCGACTAGATTTGATTAAAAGTAAAGATATAATTAGGTGTGCTAAGAACTGTAGTTCCCCATTGTTTTAGGATGTCATTATAGGATTCTGTTTTTGAATTAATATAGAGGGCGGATTTTTCAGTGAGGGTGTTTTTAATGGCGGTGGCGATATATTTTTCGCTAAAATCTTTGTCGGTGTATAGATAAAGTTTATATTTACGTTGGTCGGAGATGGTTAAGTCTAGAGAAATTGTGGGATAAGGCGATAGCTCGTGATAGCTATTAATATCGGTGTCTACGGTGTAAATATTGTTAGTTTCAGTGGTGCTGGTATTTTTACTAGGAGCAGAGTCCAACTCGGATTGAGAAAGAATAAAAGAACTAATGTTATCAAATATGATGTGTTGATTTTTTGAACCGATATAATCTTCAATGAAGAAATAATTAGTAAAGTACGTGGAGTTTTCTAAAACTTCTGTACCGGCGGAATCATCAATATCTACACCAGATGGTTGTGGAATTAAGAAAAAGATAAGGCCAAATAGAATAAGACTACCTAGTATTAAGAGGGCGATTAGTGCGGCTAGAGGATGTTTAGTTTTTTGCATATTCTACTCCGGTAAAGCTTCATATAATTGATCGACGATTTCTATGATTTGATGACTACAGTTGCTAGGATTGGATTTACTACATCCCTGATTTGGATCGATATACATATGAATATGGAGGTGTGATTGGGTGCTAACGGCGCATTGCGGGAGGCCGACTTCGCCAATGACGTCGCCAGCCTTATATTGGCGATCTGTGGCAGAGTAAGAGCTGTCGTATTTCATATGGCCAAACCAAAATTTATGACCATCATCACCTAAGAACATGACAGATGCGCATTGGTCGGACATTCCACCAGTAGCTTTGCTATAAGGTTTATAACTAATAATTTTACCAGAAGTAATAGCAACTACTTTTACGCCCATAGAATAATAATACATATCACTAAAGCTGTACTGCGGGAAATTAGCAGAAGTGTATTCTGTGCCGTTGACTAGTTTTTTACGAAGGCCTAAATCTACTGCATTGTAATCATGGTGACAATTACCTGAACCACATGGCAGGCGAGAAAGCGCGCTCTGGCCGGCATTTCCGCCGGGATTGAGATAATTTGATTTTTTGGCGCCTATAAGAGGGAAGGCGTAATCACCAACGACTACTGGATCTTCGTCACTGCCACCGTCTTCTGTTGGGCATTCTATAATAGATTCTTCTGTGTTGTCATTTTCTGGATTGTCACCAGAGGAATTTCCTGTCATGTTAGCGGCATCAATGTTGTTTTCACGCGCCCATTCTTCGGAACTTGGGAGGCCGAGTTCTTCGCGAACTTCTTTGATAGGACCATTAATTAAGCCAATCACAGTATTTGAATAGGATGCAGGATCATTACCATCTGATTTTGGAGCATAAATTTCAACAACTGCTCGAATAAAAGCGTTAAGATCGTAATTCTCTAGGCTAAGATATTTAAAGGTGGAATTATAATAACCTTTAGGATTACGAAGGACTTTTGGGCCAGCCCAAGCTGTAATACTAGCACCTACGCTAGAGAATTTAGCCCATTTTCTACCCTTGGGAGAAACCCAGGTGCCGGCATCGCCAGAACCGGTAATACCGAGCCAATTATTAGTAGCACCCTGTATGGCAATGCCAGTCGTTCCAGTGCTACTTTCTTTTTGCATTTGAGCAAAGACCATTTCCCATGGTGTACCATAATCTTTTTGGGCTTGCATGGCAGTCTCATGATAATCGCGGACGGCCTGTTTGAGGCGAGCATACCCGCCACCTTCTATGGTTATAGGCTCACTACCATCAGGGTCGTAAACTGATAGACAATCTTCTTCCGGTGGTTCGACCTCACATTCGAATTGGTCATCATAATACAATATGTTATCTTCAGCATAGCGACGAAGTTTAGAATCAGACCAGACATCAATAGCGTTGCAAGAAGTATCGTCTTCTGATTCATCGACTCTAGCTTCTTCAATTTCGTCAGCAGAAACTAATATAGTTGGAATAGAGGCGCAACAAAAAGCGATGAGAAGACCGCATAGTACTCTTTTTACCCTCTGATTCATACATTAATTATAACACGGCTTATGGTTTTCGGTACCAGCGAACCGCTCCGCCACTGCCTATGACCAGAGATTCGTGACCAGCCATGGGAGCGCGACCGTATTTGGCACTATAGGAAGCGGAGGCAATTTTGGATCCGAAACCGGGGATGTCGCCGACGTAGACAAAAGTGTGGCCGGTGGTGAAGGCAACGTCGCCCGGCTGAAGGATACTAGGGTCAATAACGGTGTTAGGACTATAATTTAGGAGTGTCCAGCCATTGGCTTTGACCCAAGATTCTTGAGCGGAAGTGCCGCCTTTGCCGGCGTTGTAGTTCGGTTCGAAACCGGATTCTTGCATCAGAGTAGTGACAAAGCCGCCACAGTCGATACCGGCAACACCACCTACGGAACCGCCGACGTATTTGCCCTCGGCTTGGCGCTTGGCGATGGCGGCGGCGTAGGCGGATTTGCGTTCAGTAAAAGGCGGTGAATGATATTGTTCCCAAGCATACTCTAAGACTAAGGATTGGAGCGCGCCAGCATCGCCGGAGCTCGTGATACTAGAGGAAGGCGTGCAGATGGGGGTGCCAGAGTCATTGGTAGAGGCGGTGATTTCCTTCCCAGAATAATTACCGTAAAAAGATTGTGCCTGAGTAAGACGCTCGGGATGAGCAGAGAGAGTAGGATTTTTCGGAGCTTCAACATGTTCGAGGAAATAGCTAGTAGCATCTTCTAGAGAAGTGGTGGCATAAAAGCCAGAGTAGGCAGTGCTGAGTTCGTCGCGGAGATATTCAATTTCAATAGCAATGAGACGGTCCGTGTCGGTTTCGCCGGCTTTTTGTAAAAATTCATCGCCAGAAAGACGACCGTATGTCTGATAATCATCAAAATATTTTAAAAGCTCTGGGTCGCGAGACTGGACAAACCCATAGAGACGGACGCGGCGAGAATATGACCATTGAATTAGCCCAAGACCATAAGCTACTTTATTATTGCGAGAGAGATCGAATCCAGGCTGGTATTTATTGAGCGCAGAAGTTTCATGTCTGGCTGGGTTAAAACCAGATTCGCTTTGCATGTTGCCAAGGATACCGGCGGCTTGCTCGGGCGTCAAGAAAGAGGTGAGACCGGTCCAGATTTTTTCAGTGATGGCGCCACCATAAACAGCAATGTCGGTGGCGTAGCTGGGGAGACACTTGATAGAGCCTTCAGGGTTGTAATAGTAGGTTTCGACGCTATTGGCGTGATCGATGACGTTATCGGAAATGGCGCTAGCGGCGGGGCTCGCTAGAAGGAGAAAACTCAAGATAATACAGAGAATACGTTTCATGCGGTGATCTCCTGTTCTTTGCGAGACGACAAAGAAGAAGTGGGGGAGGGTTCCTCAGACAATAAAGAGATTTCTCCCCGAGAAATTATCAACGCTCGCGGGCCCGAGTCCGAAACTGTAGCGAAGCGGAATTTCGGCGAGGGTCCGACCGAGCGTTGTAATTTCCAAGGGCGAGATAATCTCCCGTCTGAGGAACCCTCCCCCACTTCTTCTGAGCCGCTAGTAAATACATAGCGAGTCTCGGGGTGGTAGTCGGCGAGGAGGGTGTAGTAGTCGATGACGGCGAGCATTTCTTCGATGTCGGATTTGGGGCTGCCGGTAATGTGAGCGAGGATGCCGGCTTTGGAATTGTCGGTGGGGTGAGTCTCTTCGTAATGAGCTTTGTAAGCTAAAACTGGATCGGTAGAATCTTTGAAAACACCAAATTGACTGAGGATGCGATTATCCTCTAAGTAACGTTGATAGTACTTCATCTCAGTTTCCCAATAAGGGTTTTTGCTAGTATTATTACAAATAGTGCCACGAGCCCAGAGCTCGACTTCGGGATTTAAATCTTCGAAGGCGTTAGCAATAGCTACAGCATCTTCAATGTATGGCACAGCGTCGAGCGGGCCAAGGCTGGTCTCGAAGGCGGAGGCGATGGAAGCATCGTAGACGCCCCAAGGCGAATCGCGTTCGGAACAGAAATTGATGTACTTAGCGAGCCTAGAGCCATCTTTGATTTTTTCATTGCCGTTTGAATCGATTTCGAGATTTGGTTCCAAGACGCTTGCGAAGGTCTCGTCGTCTGGGGAGAGGTCGATGGTGGAGAGGTCGGATGAAGTGATGCGATTGCAGTAGATGTCGCCTTTGACACCAATTTCGTCTAACTCTGGGCAAACACCATAGAAGTCAAAGTAGCGTAGACCGGAGTCGGCATAAGTAGTGCCGGAAAGTTTGGCGATAGAGGTACTAGTGAGATTACTGATGGTAGAGAGCGGGCCGAAGAGTCCGCTCGTCGTGGCGAAACTGAGAGCGGAATTAACGATAGAGCCGAGGAAGGTGTTTTTATTGGTGGCATCAAAAGGAGAGAGGTTTCGGCGGTCTATTTCGGCGTCAAGGGCAATAACTTCGGCGGTTTCGCGAGAGTAGGCGGAGAGTTGTTCTTCGGAGGCACCAGATTGGCCGGAACCGCGAGCGGCGAGCTGAGTATTGGCGGCAGCGGCACCTTTGCCGAAGACTTCGCCGGCCGGGATGCCGGAGAGAGATTCAAAATGATTTTCAAAGAGCGTGGTGGCGATGGTAGGTACGAGAAACTTCAAAGCGGCGGTGACGGCGAGTTGGGCGCCGACTTTAATAGCGGTATCTAGCAATAGAGAGGTGGTGAGTTTGATGAATCCTCCACCGGGGACGGCGAGAGTAGCAAGAGAAAGAGCGGCATTAGCAGCATTGGCCATAGAGCAGGAGACGGCGGTGGCGCCATAAGTCGCCATGGTGGTGCCGAGAACCTTAGAAAGACGGTTTAGAGAATAGCGATTCGCTTTTTCTAAGTTCGGTTGGACGCCGCCGAGAATCACGCGCTCGTTTTCGCCTTCGAGTGGAGAGCCGGTAATAGTAACCATCTCGCCGGTTTCGGGGTCTGGGTATTCAGTGGTGACAGATTTGGTGAAGAAATTGTTGACTTGGTTGGTGGCGGCGGCATCGCCATAGCCATACTTAGTTTTACTGGGAGTTTCCATGATATTCATAAAGTAATGAATGGTACTGTAAGTCTCGACGGCGGAAATAGTAGTGGCTAGGAGAGAACCAATTTTAAGAGCGCCACAGACGGATGAGACGGCGGCGGTGGCTTTGTTCAGGTAGGCGTTGGCCTTTTCGGTCGGGGAGCCGCCAGTGGTGGATTTTGGCGAGTCGGACGAGGCGACCTCGGATTTAGTGGTGATAGGTTTTCCATTTTCGTCTAATTTAGGGTTGCCGTTTTCGTCGGTAACGGTTTCTTCGTCAACGGTGTGCGTCGAGACATCGAGTTCGTCGGTTTTGAATTGCTCAGACATGGTTTGGTTGTATTTAGTATCGTCAGTATCGGCATCGCCAGATTGTTTAAAGTCCTCAAAGATATTCCGAGAGAGTCCTAATTTTTGATAAATACGCTCGGCAGTGTCGTCGAAAAATCCAGCGACTCTTCCCCGTTTAGACTTAGAATAAGCCTCACGAAATTCAACGTTGTCGCGATAGGTTTTGGCAAAATCATCAGCGGAGATAGTCTGGCCCTTGAACTCAAGAGCGCCGCTTTCGACTTTGATGCCATTACTCTCTAGGCGAGATTTGAGCCAAGGAGAGAAAGTTTTATACTTTCTGGCGCCGGACCAAGAAGTGGAAATTTGATCACCGCCGGTCAACATATGGGAAAAGAGACGAGTACTGCGCAGAGTGTTGCTGGTATATTGAGTGTCGGTAGCCTCAGTATAGAGGGCCTCAAGGTGGGCACCAAGGAGAGAAGATGAGCCAAAAATCACAAAAATACAGCTCGCAAGGGCGCCAATAATAGCGGCGAGAGGGGCAGTTTTTTTCAGGCTCCAGCGATGTTTCGGAGGTTTGGCTTGGCCGCCAGTATAAAAAGTTTGGCCGCTCAAAGCACTGCTCTCAAAACTACGGAAAAAAGCTTGGCTAGAACCCTGACCTTCACTGTTGTCCATACAGAGTAATTATAACATTTTTAAGGGGAAAAGTCTAGAAATTAACGGGGTGTCTTGTCGCTTGGATTGGTCGTAATTAAAGAGGTTTCGGTGTCGGAGGCGATGACTTGGATGTGGACGTGATTTTGGCCGGCGAAGAAGAGGCCATTGCCGACTGGGAAGTTGGCGAGAAGTTTCTTCTCTTGTTCGGTGAGTTTGAAGACATCAGAGAGAACATCGACGGCGGACGGGTTTTGTTTTAAGAGGAGTTGCATGGAAGAGTTGGCAACGATGGCGCGGCCCATTTTGGAGGCCATGAAATCTTCAACGTCCTGGGTGACAGTGGTGAGACCGAGATAGTATTTGCGTGCGCGCTTAGCGAGAGAGAAGAGGAAGTTTGCAGAATCTTCATGGTCCATGAGCTGCCAAGCCTCATCGACGATGAGGATGCGACGTTTCTGGTTGGCGCGGATGATATTCCAGATGTGAGAAAGCACAATATACATCGCAACCGGGCGGAGCTGGTCTTCTAGGTCGCGAATATTGAAGACGACCATTTGGTTGTTAATGTCGATGTTCGATTGTTGAGAGAAAATGCCGGCAAAAGTACCAGTGGTGTACTTTTTGAGACGTTGGGCGAGAGCTGGACCAGAGCCGCCCATATGAAGAAGGGTATCGTAGAGATTGAGGATGGTTGGCGGAGTAGATTGGTGAGTGAGCGGGTCGGAAGTGATGCCGGCGCGGGCGTAAGTATCGATGAGGGCTTGGTCGAGATCGGCTTCTTCGGCAGCGGAGAGTGCAGGAAGGAGTTGGCCATTTGGCCCGATTTGAGAGCTGCCAAGCATGAGACGGAAAAGACCATGCAAAGTTACGAGATTGGCACGAAGAGCATCGTTCGCGTCTTCACTGTCGACGACTTTAGGTAAGTCAAATGGATTGATGCGGACGTCGGAGTTCAGACTGAGGCGGATGTAACTACCGCCGACGGCGTCGCAGAGCTTTTGGTACTCGTTTTCAGGGTCGATAATCAGAATTTCGGAGCCAATCATCATGGAGCGAAGAGCTTCAAGTTTGACGGCAAAGGATTTGCCGGCACCAGATTTTGCAAAGACGACCATATTGGCATTTTCAAGAGTGAAACGGTCGAAGATGACGAGGCCAGTGTTGTGCATATTGATGCCGTAGAGAATACCTTTTTCCTGAGTAAGGTCAGCGGAAGTGAAGGGGAAAGAGGTGGAAATGGCGCCGGTATTCATATTGCGACGGATTTGGAGCTGATCGGTACATTCTGGGAGTGTGCTATTCATGCCCTGCTCTTGTTGAGAGCTGGCAACTTTACTGAAAATCATTTGTTGACCAAAGATAGTCTCGATTTTTCTTTGGACGAAATTTAATTCGTCCAAAGAATCGGCCCAAAGGGTAACATAGAGACCAAAACGGAAGAATTTTTCACGGCCGACCTGGAGGTCATCGCGAAGCTCCTCGGCGTCGCCGATGGCGGCCTCGAGCTCTGGGTCGCGAATACGACCTTTCTCGGAGTTGACGGCAATGGAAGCCTCGAGCTGAGTGACTTTTTTCTGGAGATTTTTCATGACGATGGCGGTATCGACTGGATAGATATACATGGAAATATCGAGAACTTCATCAATATTAATAATAGGAGAGAGCCAACCGGTGTAGAGAGAGCGAGGATAACCGTAGACATAGAGAGTACGGCCGTATTTAGTCCCGAGACGGAAGTAGCTGGCATGAATTTCGATGCTAGAGGGGGAGATAAGGTCGCGGAGAGTGGTAATGCCCTGTTCAAAAGCGCGCTGGATTTCTAGCTCAGCTGCATTTTGCATCTGAGAAGTTTTCAGAGCGGCTTTTTGTTGTTTTCTTTTACTCATTTTCGTTCTCCTTTCTTGACGTAAGTTGTGGCAACTTGATTAAAATCTACTAGAGGCTCCCGGACGGCGGTGTCGGGGTTATTGAAGTTATAATAAAGGCTAGCGAGCTCGCGAGTGTTGAGACGGACGGAATGAATACCGATATTGTAGAGGCCGTTCATGACAGACTCGACGCGGTTGTTTATTTCTTTAACGGCGGCATCGTAGGTGTTGCGGTCGATTTTAGTGACGCCGGGGTCCTTAGCGCGGCTGAAAGATTTGAAGAAATTTTTGGTCTGCTGGAGGACTTTTTCGGCGTTAGGATCGGGATAATAAGGGATGATGATAAAGAAAGACTTATCCATAATATTGGCTTCTTGGGAAAGTGCGTCGATGAAATCAATGTAATCATCCATGAGGACACCAAGGAGCATATTGTCGTTGTTCTGGCGGATTTTGGCAAGGCGTTCGATATAAGGACCGATGTCGACGCGCTGGGAGCGAACGAGGATTTGAGTGGTGAAGTTCAGAGAATTGATGAATTGTTGATAGGAGTATTCGACGCCATCTCTTTCCATTTCAGACATGAGGTCGTAGTTGATGGATTGACAGGCGATGACGGCGCGGAAGGAACCGTCTTTCATAATGACGAGACTATCGCGAAGTTCGGAGATAAGAAGAGTAGATTGGGTGGAAATAGGGAGGTCGGGGGTGGCCTGAGCTAGAGCAGGGTTTGGTTGGTTATAAGCCGTAGCGGGAACCGGCTGGGCCACGACGCCATCTGGGGCTGGTTGGGCCTGACTCGGCATGGGCTGGACCGGCATAGGTTGATTTTGATTGTTTGGATTCATCTTTTCTCCTTTTACTCCTTAATGTAATGATATGTATACTTCATCATCTTTTTTAATACGATTAGCCTCTTTGGCGATAGTAGCAACAGAAAAAACTTTATTTTTGGCGAGCTCGGTGAGACGGGCCTGATTTTCGGCGGCGCGGCGCATGGTGGCAAGGTCGGGAGCAACCACTACTGGGGATTTGAGGGGCTGGGCAGCGGCGAGCTCTTCCGGAGTCGGTAAGGCGGTGTTGGGCTGGGCCGGCGTTGGCATTGGCTCTGGAGCCGGCTCTGGGGAGATAAACATTTCTTGGATAGGAGTTTGGGCTATTGCGGGCTGAGGCGGGACGGCGGGAATGGACTGTGCGGGTATAGTCGGAGCCGTTGTAGCTATGGGCTGAGCCGGCGGAGTAGGCTGAGCCGGTGGGGTAGGTTGGGCCGGGACAGCCTGTGCGAAAGTGGATTGGACTAAGTTCGGCTGGGCTGGGACAGGTTGGGCAGGAATATAACCAGCGGAACCGGGGTTATTCTGAGTAGCAAAAGTAGCACGCATCTGATTAACGATTTCGGCACGCTGGGCGTTCTGGTTATTGGTCATGATTTGAGTGAGTTGGTCTGGAGGAGTAACGTCTAAAATATCTGGAGCGGAAATATTTTCGGTGTAGAAAGTCGGCTGCATCGGCTGGGCTGGAGCAGAACTACGCAAGCTGTTCCCCTCTGTGTCGACGACATTAGCGAGGAAAGAAAGCCGAGTGGAGGCCTCCTCGCCAGTGATATTGCGAGTACGGGGTTGTTCAACGACTTTGGGCGCGGTGATTTCAATGGTAGATTCGCGTTGGCCGGGATTCCAGAAACGTTTGTGGGGCTTTAAATGATAAGAAACAACGGCGGCGAGATAAGTTTCCATCGGCTGATCCTTTTTCAGAGGAAGAGCGAGGACGGCAAAGAAAATAGCAATAGGAAGTGGCAAAATAGCTAAGAAGGGGAAAATTTGGAACAGAGCAACAGCAAGAGCGATCATCCCGCCCATAACCATAAGATAGACGAACTGGCGAAAGGTAAACGGACCTAACAGTTTATCATCGGCCTCAACGTCCTGTGGGACCTTATATTGTGCCATGTAATAATTATAACATATGATACTCAATTTTGGCGATAAAGCCAAGAAAAAGCGCCGGAAGAACCGGCGCGTAGTGCTAGATTTTTGAATAGGTGCTGAGGAATTTTTCTACCCAGGGTCCATCTTGGATGATTTTCCCTGCTTTAATGTCAAAGACGTATTCTCCGGTCGTGGTAATGGAGAGGTAACTTCTGCCAATGTGAAAATTGTCATCCTCATACTCTAAGTATTCGTAGGTGTGACCATGTTCATCGGTGTCTTGGTACTTGGTCCCAAAATATTTCAGGACTGATAGAGCAAGCATACCAACTTGGATGCTGCGCTCCCTGAGGCGTTTATTATCCTCTTCGGGTAACGGTGTTGACTGGTCATGGCGATTGGCAGTAGAACTGCAGGAAATTATTAAGCCGAAAACGATTAACATAATGATGGGTATTGCGATGATGATTTCTGATAATATACTCATTCCCTACCTCCTTTTAATGTACTATAAAAAATCTAGACCTATGTATATTTTATCATAAAAATTGTAGTTTGTAAAGAGATGAATAAGGTACTAGTTGTTCGGGTTGCCCGGAAGAGTATCTGGTACTTTGATACCGAAGGCGCGCATAATCTTCGGTTTCATACCAACGTTGGTACCTTGGTTGACGTTGTTCTGGATGGTAGCTAGCATATCGTCGTTGACGTATTCGCGGAGTCTGGTAGTGACGATATTCGGAAGATTGTCGCCAACAAAGCTGGCTTTGCCAGTCTGTGGGTCGACTTTATAGCAAGTCGTACCTTCGGCTTGGGCGATAGCTTCACAGATAGCTTCGAAGGCGTCTGACTTGAAGGAATTGAGGTCTTTATCGGTCATACCGGCGATATACTTATGAATAAGTTCAGTGTGAATCTGAAGAGGTTTGTTGTTCGAATCGGTACCAATGACCCATTGGTCGTTCTTTTTCTGCATACCGGTTAGGACTTTCATGGAGCCGAGGATTTGTTCGCCGCCAGATTCATAGGACGGGATACCGGAGATGAACTGTGGTAACATACCATTAATAAGTTTTGTGTACTGTTGTTCGTCGAAATTGTAAGCCGAGGTCGTGTCGATGATGTCGTTAAAGAAGGTGCGATCGGCGTCTTTAATGCCAGTACCCTTCATGAGTTCGCCCATAGAGGTACGGGCTTTGTTGTTTGAGCGAGTGGCGTCACCACCGAAGACGTAATCCTCGAAGGTCATGTATTCGCTGCCGCGTTCGTTGTTTGTGGCCTTCCAGGTTTCCATATTGATGGATTTACCGAGACGGCCGAGCAACGGGTCGGCGTTCTTCATACCTAGTAAGTTGAGAGCGAGGGTGTTGGCGAAGTCACTGCCGAGTTTTAGTTTCTTGTCTGGGTCGAGATCGGCATAATCGCCGGTTTGGTCCATGAAGTTACGGAGGTAATTACTGACTTTATCGAGGTCGCCACGTTTGACGAGCGTATTCTGGGCGGCGGTGACAGCATCGATGTTGTTAGCGCGGAGAGCATCTTTATACTGAGAAAGGACGTTCTTCGTGACTTGCTTGTCGAAGAGGGTGGAATAGCGTTGAGAGGTGACGGCACGCTCCTTTTCATAGGCGTCATAAGAATCGGCGATAACGGTAGAGAGCGCGTTCTGTTTGATGGTAGCATCTTTGTCGAAGGCATCGGCGCCAGCACCATTCTCGATGAGATTGCGGTAAGCTTGGCTATTTTCGGTCAGTTTGGAAGCGTCGCGGACGCTGTCAAAATAGAAGCGTTGGTCGGAGCGATCATTACGGGCTTTGGCAGATTGCTGAGTGCGGAAGTCGAGGTAATTCTGGGCCTGGCCTTTAGAGAGTTTGGCGATAGCTCTGTCGGTTCTCGAATTTTGAGTGGCTTGGTTGGCACGCATATAGGCCTCGACATTACTCATGGCGTTATTGAATTTCAGGTTGTCGGCCTCGGTAGCGAGAGACATTTCGCGGTTCTTGTATTCTTCGAGCATATCGCGATTGGATTTGACGGCGTCGGTAGTAAGAGCGCGACCTTGGTCATCGCGGACGATTTGGCCGTTTTCATCGCGGAGGCGACGTTTGGCGTAAATTGGCCGGCCGTTCTCGTCCCAACCAGTGATACGACGACCGCTGCGGCGAGCATTGGCGTAGAGGTTGGCGACATCTTTGGTGCGTTGTTCGTTTTTAGCTTGAGAGATGGCGCGGAGAGCTTTTTGGCGCTCAGCGTAGGCGGCCCAGGAGGCGCCAGAAATTGGATTGAATTTTTTAGTGGAGGCTTCGGCAAGTTTGCGGGCGCGGGCGGCGGCGCGGCGCTCGGCGGCCTCAGATTGCATTTTGCCGCTGAGGCCGTTCGTAATGCCAGAGAGTTTATTGCTGACTTGGCCGAGGATACTGCCGGACATTTTCATCATTGGCACACAGAGGAAGAGCGGGATGACTTGGACGGCCATACCGAGAATGAGGGTGAAATAGGAATTGTCTTGCTGGGCTTTAGCGATGAGCGCCCAACCGGCGAGGTGGGAGGCGCCGAAGAGGAGGCTAAACATTGGGAAGAAAATCAACATGGCGGCGAGAATGTCGCGCCATTTGGAGAACCATTTGTTGGTGTTCGGGAGCATGTAGCAGACAAAGGCTAGAGGAGCAATCATAATGAGGAGGGCGATGACGGCCTGACGCATGGCGATAGTGATAAGGCCGACTACAACAGAGAGGAAGGCGGTCAGGAGAGTCGGGATGAGCATCCAAATAAAGGCGCTGATACCGCCGGCGGCGGAGATGGCAAGGCCAGCGACGGCGGTGCCGCCGGTAAGTACCCCAGCTAGCATACCCCAGGAGACCATGTCGCTTTCGACATTGATTTGGCTCTCTACGCCCTCAAAGAATCCGCGGAGCGAGGCGCCGAGAATATTAGAAGTGTCGACGAGGGCGGAGCAGATGATGAAACTGAGGTTGATTAAGATGGCGGTGATGATGAGTTTCGGGAGAATTTTTTTGATGTTGTAATTGTCGTAGCCGATGCCGGTAAGCTGGGAGTAAATGACGATGAGAATCAAGATGATAAAGACGATGTTGGTGAGGTCGCGGACGTATTGCCAGACGATAAAAATCGGGGATTCTTCATTGGCAGAGACGGGTTGGACTACGAGCATATCTTCGATGGCAGCGTAGATGGCGTCGACGGCTTGAGCGAGAACGCCGGTGGTTGGACAGACGAGCCAACCGATACCTTTGACTTGGTCATAACAGGTTTCGGGGGTTTCCTCTTCTGTCTTTTCTTCTTCGTCTTCCTCGTCGTTGATGTCGGCGAGAATAGTCAGACTGTTGACAGCATCAGGGGTAGTTTTCAGGGGTGCGTCGAGGGGTTTAGCTGCGACAGAGCCATGGTTGACAAAGCATAAGAAAAATGCAAAAAGTAAGCCAAAGATGGACACTAAAAATGTTCTCTGTAGACTGGGTTTTCGCAGTTTCATAGGAATAACTCTTACGCGTATAATTATAGCATATCTTGGCGAATTTTACAAGGTTTGATATAATGTGAGTATGAAGAAAAGAATTCTGGTTTTGCTCTTGGCGCTGTTGGTGGGGGTGACGGTGCTTGCTCCGAGCGGTGAAGTTTGGGCGGATGGAGAGAACAACGGGGGTGGCTCGTCTTGTGATGTGGAGTTTTTGGGGCTTCGCCCATGGTATTACGGGTTGACAGATGAGAATTGTAATATTAAACCGCCGGATACGGGGTGCCAATCTGGGCAGACGGGTTGTGATGCGACGAAGGCCGGGAACGGGATTGCGACGTTTATCTGGACGATTATTCTAAACGTATTAGTAGATATTTTCATGGTGGCGGGGATGGCGGCGCTCGGCTTTCTGATTTACGGTGGATATTTATATCTTAGGTCTGGGGGTGACCCGAATTTCGCGGCGAAAGGTAAAAAGACCATTGTAGCCTCGTTGACGGGATTGATTATTGTGACGCTCGCAAATATTATTTCTAGATTAATAGTAATGGTAATAACAGCAAGTTAGGAGAAAAATGTTAGAGATTATTGCGGACACGGGAAAAGAAGCTTTAGACCAATCACTGGGTGAATTGCCAAAGCAAGAGATAAATTTGACGGCGATTCTGAACTGGGTGTATGCGATTATGGGGGTGGTGGCGGTGATTGGAATTATTTTCGGCGCAGTAGTTTGGACGACATCGCAGGGCGATCCGGCGAAGGTGAAGAAGGGTAAGGACGCAGTACTATATGCGGTGATTGGTTTGTTTGTAGTAGTGATGGCGACGGTGATTACGAATTTTATAGCAGGGGCGGCGAGCGGAAAATGAAAAAGAAGATTTTAATTGCGGCAATAATGGTTCTAGCTTTAGTGGGCTTTTTGCCGGCGAAAGTGTTGGCGGCAGAACTAGGAAAAGACCCGGTTTGTGATATTAGTATGGATGACGCGACGAGAGCCGCGGCGGGTTGTGACGATACGGGCGACAGCACTCAAGTTTGGACGACGGTACAGACGATTTTGGATATCGTGATTGCTATATTAGGTTTGATAGCAGTATTGTTCGTGGTGATTGGGGCGGCGCAGTATATGACCTCTCAGGGCGACCCGGGGAAAACTAAGAAGGCGAAAGATACGATTGTCTACGCGGTGCTTGGTGTGATTTTGGCGAGCCTCGCTTTTACGATTGTGAATTTTGTGCTCGCGAACATCTTTGGTAAAAGTAGCTAGACCTATTTTGGTATTGAAAGAAAAAAAATAATATGGTATTATTTAGATAAGTAAATAAATTTAAGGAAGAAATTTATGAATATTAAAGATAAGATTAAAGTAGTATTAGCGACTTTCGCTATTATTATTGCGGGTGCGGTCGGGCTTGCTTTGCCAGTGAATGCGGCGAAGGAAGGTCTAGTTCTTTGTAGTAACGGTACTTACGCAGACAGCTTCGATAAGTGTAGTGGCGCTGGTACGGCTGAAAAGCGGAGTTTGATGGGTACATTACAGATCGTGATTAACGTAATTCTCGCGGTGCTCGCTTTCGTGACTGTAGCGATGATTATTATCGGCGGTGTCAACTACTCCACCTCTCAGGGTGATGCCGGTAAGGTGAAAAAGGCGAAAGATACGATTCTCTACGGCATTGTTGGTCTCGTGGTGGCTTTGCTCGCTTTTGCGATTGTAAACTTCGTACTTGTAAATATCTTTAAATAATAGGCGTTTCGCTTTGGGGTTTGTCTGAAGCGGAAGAACCTAGTTTTAAAATTGAGCCGGGTAAAGTCCGGCTCAATTTTGTTTATTATTTATTGGCAATATGGTATAATATTTCCAAGTAAATAAGGAATTAAGATGAAAAAAATTAAAACAGTGGTGGCAGGAATAGCAGCGCTTCTTTTGGGGGTTGCGGCGATGGCGGTGCCGGTGATGGCGGCGAGCTGTCCTTCTGGTACTCTCCGGGCAGGAGAGGATTTGCCGACAGTAGCGCAGTGTAATTTACCAAAAGATGAAGAATCCCCGGGCGGTGGCGATTTGTTTACGACGATTCAGGGTATTATCAACTGGGTTTTGGCCGCGCTAGGGATTGTAGCGGTGATTATGATGATTATCGGCGGCGTGACCTATATGACCTCTCAGGGCGACCCGGGGAAAACTAAAAGAGCAAGAGATACGATTCTCTACGGTATTATTGGCTTAATCGTTGCTTTGCTCGCTTATGCGATTGTGAACTTCGTACTCGCGAATATCTTTGGTAATAGTGGAACGAACGGGTAAATTATTAGTTAGGGTGTACTAGGTGTGCGGACGCTAGCCGCCGCCTGAACGTCAAAAAAGAAATCAGGATGTATTGCCTGATTTCTTTTAGTTTGTAGATTTTCCAAGTAATTAGGAAATGGTGATGCGCTTGGGGGCCTCGACCTTTTCCTTCTCAAAGGAAATGGTAAGGACGCCATCTTTTAGCTCAGCTTTGACGCTGTTTTCGTCTTCTTTGACTTGTACAGGAAGAGCGATGGTGCGAGAGAATTCGCCCCAATAGCATTCCTGGATATGCCAACGAGTGGTGTGCTCATCTTCTCCACCGGAGAGAACACCGGAGATGGTGAGAATGTTGTCCGAGATGCTAACATCCAAATCGGATTTCGAGATGCCAGCAGTGCGGGCTTTTACTACTAATTTGTCGGCGGTTTCATAGACATCTACTGCTAGCTGTCCAGGGAAATCATCCGTATTATCTTCCCACCCATCATCTTCTGACGGAGCGACTTCTGCCTCTTCTTCTGGAGCGGCAACGTCGAGATCATTCGTGTCTGCGACTGGACCATCATCCAAGAAGGCAGCGGCTAATTCGTCTTCCATCAGCATATCGTCGTTATTATTACGAGCCATACGACCTCCAATTAATACTATTCATGCTTTATTATAAAGGCCTTCCATGATAAAATCAAGAGTATTATGGGTTTGATTGAAAAAAGCACAACAATTATGGGGGAAAATAGATGAAAAATAATGTTGTGAAAAAGTCTATACTCAGTACAATTCTGGATATATTGTTGCCATTTTATTGTCGTGGGTGCGGGAAAACGGGCGGTTTGCTGTGTGATGATTGTAGAAAAAAGATAAAAATTATCGGGAGCGTGGGTGAGGGTGAAAAGGCGCGAGGCGGAAGAACGAGAGTTGATAAAGGCGATTGGATGCCGGGGAAGAAGAAGGTGGGGCCGGAGGAGAAGAAAATAGAGTTGGGAGAGCTAGAGGGGCTTTTCGTTGGCGGGTTCCGAGAGGGGGCGCTGAAGAAATTGGTGGAGGACTATAAATTTAAGAGCACTAAGCGGGCGGCGGAGATTTTGGCGGAGATTTTGGACGAGGCGGTGTCGGAGGAGTGTGGGAAGGCGCGGGAGTGGGCGACGTTGGAGAGCCCGGGAGAAGGGTGGACAGTATCGAGGGGTAAGATGCGAACGGGGGCGAGCGAAGTAGTGGTAGTTCCCTTGCCGACCATACGGAAACATATTAGAGAAAGAGGGTTTGACCATACGAGAAGGCTGGCGGAAGAGTTCGGAAGGCGACGAGGAATAGAAGTTTGGCCGGTACTTATAAGAATGAATAAAACTGTGCAGGTGGGGGCGGACGAAAAGACGCGTGAAAAGCAGGCGGCGGAGGCTTATGCGGTGGATGAGGAGCTGTGGAGTAGGCTCGGAAAAGGGCCGGATGGCGAGGCGAAGATGGCTGAAAAAGGGCTGGCCGCCGAGACGAAGATGGCTGGGAAGGGGCCGGATAGTGATGGCGTGCAGAAACTCCCGACTTTTCTACTGCTTGATGACGTCTGGACGACCGGCGCGTCGATGCGGGCGGCGGCTCTGAAATTGAGAGAGGCGGGGGCGGAGAGGATTTTGGGGTGCGTGGTGGAGATGGGTCGATGACCTTTACAATATGGGACTCAGTGTGGTATAATATGGGAAATAATTGAGATACGAAATGAAGAAAATTGTGAAATTGGGCCTTAGAATCGCGACTCCGGTCATGGCAGCCTTGACTTTGCTTTCTGGGAGAGTAATGGCGGAGACGATGTCGGTACAAGATGGCGCCGAGGCGGCGAAGGCTGATATTATGCCGAGAGATTTAGTGGGACCGGATGGGGTGTTCACGAAGATTTCTAATACGTTGCTTCTAATCATTGGGATTATCTCGGTGGTGATGTTGATTTACGGTGGTTTTCGCTATATTATATCGGGCGGCGATAATAAGAAGGTCGCTGATGCAAAAAACACGATTCTCTATGCGATTATTGGTTTGATCATTTCCCTGCTCGCGTACGCGATTATTAATTTCGTGATTACGGCGATTACGGGCCAGAACTTAAACTTGAACTCTTAGTACTCGATTTTGAAATAATTAAGGTAGGTTTTGAATTCGTCTTGGGCGGCGAGACAGGTGTCGCGCAAGTAGCCCTTTTCGGAACGCCATTCTTTTAGGCCGCGGTAGTAGAAAAGTTTGAGTTGCTCGGTAATAATGAATGGTACGATGTTGAATCTTAGACATTCTTTGAAAAGGATTAATCTGCCGATGCGGCCGTTGCCATCCTGGAAGGGATGGATTTTCTCAAAGCGGTAGTGAAATTCTAAGATGGTGTCGAAATTGTGAACTTTCTGGCCTTCGTACCAGACGAGTAACTCCCGCATTTTTTTCGAGACTTCTTCTGGCGAGGCGGTGGGCAAGCCCCCGACTTCGTTGGGTAGTTTTTTGTAGTCGCCGACGCGAAACCAGCTTTCGAAGCTGTCGGAAGTGCCGTTTTTTAAGATAAAATGAAGATTTTTCAGCATATTTTCGGAGAGGCTACGGTTGGCGTTTTCGATGATGTGGTCTATGCAACGGAAATGGTTGACGGTTTCTACGATATCGTCGGTCTTCAGACTTTTAAGAGCGCCGTCAGAAGCGATGGTGGCGGTCTCAAAAATGAAGCGAGTCTGGTCGTGGGTCAGGGTGCTACCTTCGATGTGATTGGAATTGTAGGTCAAATCGACTTGAACTTTATGATAGATGCCGCCCTTAATATGGCGGTCTTCCTCCCGGCGTAAGATTTCAAGCAATGTGGGAGGGTCGATTTTGTTGAGTCTTTCGGGTTTCTTGGCATTCTCAGGAATTCTCCAGGAGGCGCCTAGGATTTTCGCGCCAGGGATGCGACCGGCGGCGCAATAATTCCGGACACTACGCTCGGAAATGCGCCATTTCTTAGCAACTTCTTCTACGGATAAAGTTTCCATAGCTCTATTATACCCTAGTTTGCGGCAAAAAACAAGGAAGCTCTTGAAAATTTTTGGAGTTTTTGCCGAAGGGTCGGAGACAGGGGTATTAAAATCTGTCGTTAGACTAGAAAAGTGGGAGGTTGTATGGTAGAATAGATGAAATGGAGGGTTACCCAAGTGGCTGAAGGGGACGGTTTGCTAAATCGTTAGTCTGGGGAAACCTGGAGCGGGAGTTCGAATCTCCCACCCTCCGCCAATTGAATTGGAAGTTAGATAATGTAAGTATGAGTAAAGATGAAGAAATATTAAGTTTTGTGGATGCTAACCTTAGGCTTGAAGGTATGAAACTTTCTGTACGTGAAAAACAAACGATTATGGATTGCCTAGCTGGTAGAGCTAGTTTCGATGATGCTATTTCTAAGGCTTTTGCTAAACACAGAAAGATAGTTGCCTGATGGTTTTAGCGCCACTGTCGTATGAATACGAACGTGATGATTATTATTGCTACCCAAACAGTTCAGTGTTAAAAAATGAGCTTGGTATAGCCGAAACAAGAATAGTCAGCATAACAGGATTTTTCTTTCTTTTGTTGTTGTAATTATGGGGCTTATGCTTTATAATGGAAGTATTATAAGGTCATGGGCCGAATTAATAATGTAATTCTATATGTAAGGAGAGGTTAATGTTTCAACCCAAGAAGCAAAGTCAAAAAACAATATTAAAGACAGTGGGCGTAGGCGCTGGGGTGGCGGTTTTGGCGGCGTTGGCGGTTTTTACGGCGCAGGGTTTCCTGTTCCCGGCGGAACCTTCGGGTGCGATTGCCAATGGTTCTGAGATAGGCTTAAACATCAAAGATTTCATCAAAGTCGCTGTCGATACGGATAATCTAGCTCTCCACGATGCTAGTGGAGACACCGCGGTTACCCCCGAACCGTCCGGTACTTTAGTCTATGGGGATGTGAATGTGGCTGTTACTACTAACACTGTGCGTGGATATAGTCTCTCCGTCTACACACAAGATAGTAGTAACAGCATGAGGCATCAAAACTCTACCGTAACAGACACTATTGCTCCGATTTCCTCTATCTCCGGCTACAACGCCACCACTGGTGCGAGCGACCTAGCGGGTAACACCTGGGGCTTCAGAAGAAACACTGGCACTACCGACTCTCCCTCTTACACTAATTGGTTTGCAGTAGGAGAAAACGCTAATAACAACACAGTAATTTATGATACCGATACCGGAAACTCTGCCTTCTGTGAGAACTTATCTTATCCTCTTAGTAGCACCGGCTGCGATTCCGGGACCTACGATACCTTTAACATTAACTTCGGCGCTAAACTCACTTCTTCTCTCCCTGCCGGTACTTATACTAATAACGTAGTATTTTCTGCTGTAGCGAAAGACGAAGGCGCTAGATACACCCTAGATTTCCATCCTAATGGTGGAGAAAATGTCATGGCAAATAGAACCGTAATTAAAGGCAGTACGGCTGTTCTTCCTACTAATGGTTTCTCCCTCCCCGGACATGCTATTAAAGGTTGGGCCCTAACTCAAGCTGATGCTGAAGCAGCTAGCACCACTACCTCTCATCCTACTCCTACCTCCCCAACTTACAATACCTATACCGCCGGACAGACCGTATCGGTAAATGATCTCATCACTGCCGCCATTGCCGCCGGACAATCTGTAGAACAGAACGCCCTAATTAATCTCTATGCTATTTGGGACATTGCCTATACTGTGACATACAACGCTGGCAGTAACGGTACCAACATCGCTACCGGTTCTGCCATCACGAACGACACTATCCTCTCCGCTACCCTCACCATTCCAGGAAACACCGACGACCACTTCGCTCTAGAAGGTTATAACTTCCTCGGCTGGGCCCTCACCGATGGCGCCACCACTGTTGCCTACGAAGAGGGCGACACCCCAACCATGAGCTCCCTTATCACCGCCGCCGCCTCCGCCGGCCAGAGTGTCTCCGCCACTGCTCCTGGGAACATCAATCTCTACGGGGTATGGGAAGAAGCAGTACTCTATATGCAGAACTTCACCTGTTCTAGCCTCTCTGCCTCTGGAGAAACGGTAACGGCCGTAGATAAGCGAGATGGCCAGGAATATACCGTCTACCGCATCCCGACCAACGCAACCTACTATGGTACTAGCACTGTAGCAAACATTGCTGGTAAATGTATCATGACCAAAGACCTCAACCTCGGCGCCGTAGCCTCGGTAGAGGGTTCGTCCTCCACTATCGTTGCTAATGGCACCATGACCCTCTCCCCGGAAGACTCTACCTTCTCTACTCCGACCGGCTCGGGTGAGTCCATCACCGTCCCGACTTCGAATGTAACCGTTAATATGACGTGGTCCACAACAGATAGTTATTCCAATAAGCATTACCACACCAACGGCACCGGGAACTACGCTGGACGCGGCTATTACTCTTGGGGTGCGGCCATGGTAGCCTGCCCGAAGGGCTGGAGATTGCCAACCGCCGATGAATACGACAACAGTACATCGTGGGAGGGGCAGACCGCTGGCTTGGCCGCAATTGTGAAAGGTGCCAACTACTCGGCAACCATTAGCAACATCACATCGTCTCCTTGGTCCTTTGTACTTGGCGGG
>CAYRGP010000001.1:26759-62328 GCA_964423995.1 uncultured Candidatus Saccharibacteria bacterium | reverse complement strand
GAAGCCCATTATTGCTAAATTCAAGAAAATTCTATTCAAAAATGTCTAAAAAGTGTAATTTTGCTATTGCTTTTTTTTAGCATATACATTATAATAGATGGCATACGAAGGTCATAATATAATTAAAAGGTCATTTAAAATGTCAAACAAAAAATCTAAATTCAGAGCACTAGGTTATCTATGCTCGGGAACCGCATTCGCCTTTCTAGGGCTGATTGCCTATCAGGTTCTTTTCCCTGCCGCGCCAAGTAACGCCGCCACTTCTGGTACAGCTACTGCAGAAGTGAACGTAGAAGTCGAGCCGACTCTAGAGATAGCGTTGGATACGACTGAACTGGATTTACGAGCTTCCGACGAATCTGAAATTCTGCCGAACGCTTCTGGCGTCCTCGCTACGGGCACTGTCAATGTCTACGTTACTACGAACGAGAAGAATGGTTATAGATTGAAAGTTTATTCCAACAGCGCCTCCGATGAAATGAAGCATATCAATACGAATGTTAATGCCAGTATCTCCGCTACTGCTGGTGGGCTAACCACTCTTGCTGGTGACACTTGGGGCTTTAAATACGGTAGCGCCACGACCTGGACCGCCGTAGGGACCGACCCGGATGCCAACTCTGGCTACATCACTGATGGTGATGCCACCACTTCCATTTGTTCTGACCTTTCAAACCCGACCGATTGCCCTGTCGGTAGCGTCAATACGCACACCGTCACCTTCGGCGCCAATGTGACCGACGCCCTTCCTTCTGGGCGCTACACCAACGATGTGGTCTTCTCCGTCATCGCCGACCCTAGCTCCTAGACTAGAACAATAAAACAGCGCCATCTGGCGCTGTTTTTGTGTCACCATAGCGAGCTATAGGTGCCGTGAGCTGCTATAGCGAGCTAATTAAATTACGCGTGCTACTTCTTCTAATGTAGTGTCGCCCCGGAGCGCTGCCAACACGCCCTTCTGTTCTAGCGTCAAAAGCCCACTCTTCTTCGCCGTATCTTCGATTGTCTTTGTATTAATATCTCTTACGTCTCCCCGGATAAACGAGGCGATTTCATCAGTCACTACGAGTTGTTCCATAATTACCGTCCGTCCCTTATAACCAAAGGGGTACTCATCCGAAACCACCGGCCGGTATAGCGTAATATTGGAAAGATCGATGTTATGGTCCCTCATTACTCGCTCTGGTACACCTTGGAAAACTTTCTCGATATAGCGCATCGTCGGCTCGTCTGGAGTGTAAGCCTCTTTGTTCTCGGCTAGTTTTCGGACTAGCCTCTGCGCCATCACTAGGCGAATCGAACTAGAGAAAATCGGATTTTGCCCAATCATATCAATCATTCTCGAAAACGCCGCCGCAGTAGTATTAGCATGGAAGGAGCTTAATACCAAATGCCCGGTAATCGAGGCCTGAATCGCTGTTCGCGCGGTATCTGTGTCGCGAATCTCCCCCACCATTACCACATCCGGGTCCAGACGCAACACGCTCCGGAGTCCATCGGCGAATTCTTGGCCGGCGGTCGTATCAATCGGAATCTGGGAGATTCCGGTAATACCATATTCAATCGGGTCTTCCAGTGTAATAATCTTCCGAGAGGTGTTATTTAGCGCGTTCAACATCGAGTAGAGCGTAGTAGATTTACCAGAGCCCGTCGGGCCGACCATTAGTACTAGCCCGCGCGGATGGGAAACTACCTCATTAATCTCGGCCCGCTCATCTTCTGATAATCCGAGCAAATCTAGATTAAGTAAAGTCTCATCGAAGTTGAAAAGACGCAATACTGCATCTTGCCCATACATCGTCGGTACGGTCTCAACGCGGATGTTGAGTAAATGGGTCTTCCCGTCCCGCTCGATATCCTTCTGCATATGCCCAGACTGAGCAGTTTTAGCAGCGGTAGAAACCCCCGCTCTAGAAGACAGCTCCCCCATAAAAATCCGGTAACGGTCCCTATTGATATCCGCTACTGGGTGCAAAATCCCGTCTACTCTCATCCGAATCCGGATTTTGTCGCGCATATTCTCAATATGGATATCAGATGCTCCCAACCTATCGGCCTGGTCTAATAAGAAATCAAACACTTTATCGGTACCAACCTCATTTAAAGTCTTCGAGACGGATTCAAGCGTCTCTGAGTCACCGTCTTTGGCAATCTCGATATCATCATAGACTATTTCTGCCGGTGGATCATATCTTAACATGAAAGTCTTATAAGCCGAGCCCGAAATCAGGAAGAAATCAGCCCGCTCCCCCTGTTCCTCGTAACTTCGCCGTAAATCTTGGATAACTGAACGTGGGGTCTGAGCTGTAATCATGAACTGGTAGTGCTCCGCCCCGCCACCTTTCTGCAAAGGTAGAATATGGTCTCTGTGCATCTGTTCCACCGAGAGCAACTCCTCTACTAGCGGGATATTCCGTTCGAAACTACGCGTATCAAGATATGGAAATCCTAAAACCCGCGCCCGAGTCCGCGTAGACTCTTCTTCGTTATTTCTCCGATTTTGCTGTATTTCTAGCTCATCCATACCACCATTATATCACAAATAAGCTTAAACTTTATTGATAACTGGAATCACAATCGGGGTATGACCAGTCGCATCAAAGAGGATATGTGTGACATCCTCTTTGATTTCATCTTTCAGCGTTTTCAACTCTGGGTCCGCCGCGACAGACTTATCAATTTTCATTCGGAGATAATGACGAATTTTCCCAATCAACTCCTCGGAATTATCCAAGTAGATGAATGCTCTAGAGATGATATCTGGCGTTTTGACTAGCCGCCCAGTTTTCTTGCTCATCGTGAGTACGATTACGAAAATCCCCTCGCGCGAAATATGAATTCTATCTTTTACTACCGCCTCATGTACCTGTTGGTCGGCATCGTCGTATAGTAAGTTGCCAGCGTGTACGCGGCCGTTTTTCCGGATGGTCTTATCTTGCGCTAGCTCCAAGATGTCGCCATCATCCATGACGATGATGCGATCCTTCGGAATCCCCAACACATTATCCGCCATCTCGGCGTTATGCTCCAACATGTAGAACTCACCATGATATGGTACATAGTTCAACGGATGTAACCTTTCCACAAACTCCACGTGGTCCTCATAATAAGCGTGGCCAGAAAGGTGGAGCGGCCCGATGGAATTCAGATGGGTTTTCCCATTCTGAACTACTTGTGAGCCTTCGCGCAGTAGCCCATCGACCGTCGAAAATACGTGAGGTTCATTCCCCGGAATTGGGTTGGAAGAGAACACTACGACATCGGTCGGTTTGATTTTGATGTACTTATGTGCACCTGTTACCATGCGATTCAAAACTGCGTTCAACTCCCCCTGTGAGCCCGTACAGATGATAGTAATTTTATCATCCGGATATTTGACGATATCTTCCATTTTTACGATAGTGTCTTTCGGGACTTTAATGCATTTTGTGCGTAGAGCCACCTCGACGTTGTTAATCATCGAGAATCCCGAGAAGGCGACCTTCCGTCCCCGTTTAGCCGCCTCAGTTAGGGCGAGCTCAATTCGCGAAATTTGGGACGAGAAACAGGAAATAATAATCCGCCCCTGGCCATAATAATCCATAACCTTGCCAAAGTTCTCACCGATCTCGAACTCAGTATGCGGATGATGCCCAGGGGAATCAATGTTGGTAGATTCGTTAATCATCAAATCGATACCTTCATTTTTCACGATCTCATCAATCCGCTCGTAGTCGGCTTGGCGGCCGAGCGGTTTACTCTCAGCCCGCCAGTCGCCCGAGACGTATACTACACCGTTCGGTGTCCGTACTACAATCGCAGTGTTGCCAGGAATAGAGTGTAGCATGTGGATAAATTCCACCGAAAGATGTTCGGAGACTTTGATAATTTCGTGTTTGAAAGGATCTACTGGGCAATAATTCATCTCTGGGACTTCTTCTAGCTCCGACATCTGCTTTTTAATCATTCCCAAAGTAAAATCGGTACCATAAAGCGGTGTGGTAGGATTGAATTGGGGGAGCAGATGGCGACAAGCCCCGATGTGATCGAGGTGGGCGTGAGTGAAACAAATCGCCTTCACCTTATCACGGTTGTCCGTGAGGTATTTGATGTCCGGAATTAAGTAATTGACGCCCGGGTAATCATCTCCCGCGAAGAGCACCCCCATATCGATGATTATCATTTCGGATTTATACTCGATAATCGTCATATTTTTACCAATACCGAATTCCCCGACTCCGCCCATCGGAATGATTCTCACTGCCTCTGGATCTGGGCGAGCCTTCTTTAGTATAGCATTAGTCACCTGCCGGCCACCATAGCCGTTATATTTCGATTTATTAACCGGAATACCGATGATATGTTGTGTCGCCTGAGCATTGACGTCTTGCGACAACATCCGCTGGTGATGCACCATTTCCCCCTTACGGGTAGAAACGGAAAGATTTACTTTTAGTTTTGCGGCCTCTTCTGCTTTGTGGTTCTTCTCGGGATTCTTACCAGATTTTTTCGACTTCGGCGCAGACTTCCCGGATTTTTGAGCGGGCTTACTCGCCTTTTTCTTCCCATGGACAAGTTTAGCATCCTTCCCACCAGGGGCGAAGTTGCTGTTAAAATTCCGCTTTTGGGATTCTTCAAATTTTTTCCGGATATCCGGCAGACGTTCAGCACTCATTTTCATCAGGCGTTCTCGTCTAGCTTGTTCTTGTTCGTTCATAAACTCCTTTTCTTAATTTTAGGCTGAATACCTACATAAGAACCAGTAGTTTCAGCTCTTTGGCATTATCAGTTGATAACACAAGTGTAAATAGTAACTCTATTATACCAAACTGTTTCTGTTTTGTAAAGAGTTGAAAACCCAGAAGTTTTAGTTTATAATTTAAGCACCCCCGAGTGGCGGAATTGGTAGACGCGCTAGCTTCAGGTGCTAGTGTCTTCACGGATGTGCTGGTTCGAGTCCAGTCTCGGGGACCAGTAGGGCTTTTGAGAACAATAAAGATATTTTTACCCGAAAAAGCACAACATCTACGAACTTGAGGCGCGAAAGTCCGCGCCGAAAGTTCGACTAGGTGTTGTGCTTTTGAATGGGCTAAAAATATCCCGTTCGAAAAAGCCCTACTGGTCCCCTAGACCAGACTATGTGATATAATAGAAATATGATAAAGTTTATGGCTACTAGCCCAGATGGGCAAGAAGAAACTGATGTTGATTTGAATCCTGCCAAAGCAGCTTTTACTGAACTAAAAAATGATCAGATGGCTGGCTGGTTTAATGTCCCTATTTATCAATCTGAACTCATGAAAATTAAACAATCCGCGGAAGATATCAATCGTAATTCTGAGTATTTGGTTTGTATTGGTATCGGCGGTTCTTATCTAGGCCATAAAGCGGTCATTGACGCATTGATGCCAGACTCTAAACTGAAGATTCTCTACGCCGGCAATTCTTTGAGTACGCACCATCTACAAAAAATTTTGGACGAGATAGAAGGGAAAGATTTTTCGATTAATGTTATTTCTAAATCTGGTACTACTCTGGAGCCATCGCTAGCTTTTGAGGTCTTGAAGGAGAAGTTAAAAGAGCGCTATAAATATCCCGAGCGTGTGAGTAGTCGCATTTACGTGACTACGGACGAGCATTCTGGTGCTTTACATGACGAGGCGGTGGAGAATGGCTACCATATGTTCGTTGTCCCAGATAATATTGGTGGCCGCTACTCTGTTTTGACCGCGGTCGGGCTCTTGCCGCTCGCCGCCGCCGGCGTCAATATTGACAGCCTTCTCTTCGGCGCGAAAAAAGAATTCAACGAAATTCACGAGAATGTGGCGATTAATTCCAATGTTCCCTCCGAACTCGCACCGTTAGTTTATGCTACTTTACGCCAGAAGTATCATGGAATGTACCATGACGTAGAGGTCCTAGCTACCTTCGAACCAGAGCTTGCGACTTTTGCGGAATGGTGGAAACAGCTTTTCGGCGAGTCTGAAGGGAAGAGTGGTAAGGGAATCTTCCCCGCCAGTGTAGTTTACACAACAGATTTACATTCACTTGGCCAATACCTTCAAGATGGCCGTCGTAATATTATGGAGACTTTCTTAAACCTCGGTCCGCGCACGGAAGAGACAAAGATCCAACCGATTATAGTGAAGGGCCGCTCGATAGAGTCTTATAATGAGATTGCTTATCAGGCGACACTAGCCGCGCATCGTGCCGGAGGGATTCCGGTTTTTGAGATTTCTCTGCCAGAATTTAGCACCGAAAATCTCGGTCGACTGATTTATTTCTTTGAACTGTCCTGTGCAGTTTCGGCCAAACTTCAGGGGGTTAATCCGTTCGACCAGCCGGGTGTAGAGGCCTACAAAAAGAATATGAAAGATATGCTATAATAAAACAAAGGAGTGGGAATGAAATTAGAATACAAAGGACCAATTGTACTTGCCATCCTAGATGGAGTGGGTTTACGTCGTGAAATCGTGGGCAATGCCGTTAAGCTTGCGCACACTGAATTTTTGAATCAGGCCGCAAAAAGTTATCCGTCCATGGGGCTCGCCGCTTCTGGCGAGGCAGTCGGCGTCCTGAAGGGTGATATGGGCAACTCCGAGGTTGGACACAACACCATCGGCTCCGGCCAAGTGATTAAACAAGGAATTGCGAGAGTAGAAGACGCTTTTGGGACTGGCGCGATTTGGCAGTCTTCCGCTTGGCAGGATGTCTCGAAACGTCTACGCGAAAATCCAGAGAGCACTCTCCATTTTTCTGGCATCTTTTCGGATGGCAAAGTCCACTCTTCGATTGAGCATCTAAAACGTCTAATCCAGAAAGCCTATGATGAGGGCGTAAAACATATTCGAATTCATGCAGTTTTGGATGGTCGCGATGTCCCGCCCCAATCTGCTGAAATTTACATTAGAGAGATTGAAGATTTCATCAGTTCCCTAGAAAAAGACTCCTTGCACCCTGGACCGCTAGATTACAAAATTGCCTCTGGTGGTGGGCGGATGGTTTATGTCGCCGATCGTTATGAGAGTGATTGGGAGATCGTCAAACGTGGTTGGGACGCCATCGTCTGGGGGCAAGCCGACTATCAATTTATTTCCGCCAGCGAGGCTATTGATTCTTTCCGCGCCGAGGACCCCAAAATTCAAGACCAATACATCCCGCCTTTCGTGATTGTGGATGCCAATGGCCAGCCCATCGGCAGAGTCAAAGATGGCGACTCTTTCATTTACATCGATTTTCGCGCTGACCGCGCCATTGAAATCGCCCAGGCCTTTACCTATGAGGATTTCCCCTTCTTTAATCGTGGCACCGAGAATAATTCTCGGCCGGATGTCTATTTCGTCGGTATGACTGAATATAATTCCGATACACACGTTCCCGCTCATCGCCTTGTCGAGCCTATTGACATTCATAATACCCTGAATACTTTCGTAGGCGACGCCGGGCTGACTCAGCTCGCAATCTCAGAAACCGTTAAATTCGGGCATATTACTTATTATTTCAACGGCAATAGCTACGACAAAGCTCCCGGTGAGGAGCATATTGAGATTCCCTCCAGTACTTTACCGTTCGATACCCGCCCTTGGATGAAATCGGCAGAGATTACTGATCGTATTCTGGAGCTTACCGGTGAATTTGATTTTATTCGTCTTAATTTCCCGGGCGGAGATATGGTTGGGCATTTCGCTGAGCTCGAGCCGACTATCACCGCGATAGAAGCCATCGATATTCAGTTGGCCCGTTTAGCCAAAAAGATTGACGCTCTCGGCGGAGTGCTCATCATTACTGCTGACCATGGCAATGCCGAGGAGCTAACCGACGAAAAGGGTATCGCTAAGACTTCTCATTCCACTAACCCCGTCCCATTCATTATCTATGACAATACGGAGAATGCTGGAAAATACGAGTTGGATTATTTTCCAGGGGCCGGGCTCGCCAATATTGCCGCAACCATCGCGCTATTCTTAGGGTTGGAAAATTATCCTGATGTCTGGCATCAGCCATTGATAAAATTAGTATAGTCAAAAACCACAATAAGTGGTATGATAACGGTATGGAAAAGATTACGAAGGCAATCATCCCTGTAGCTGGTTGGGGCACTAGGCGTTTGCCGATTACCAAGATTATCGAAAAATCAATGTTGCCGGTCGGGAACCGCCCCCTCGTGGATTATTCCGTGAGAGAGCTAATCGATGCCGGAGTCAAGGATATCTATATGGTTGTCTCCAATGTAGAGCCTTGCCAAGTCCGGGCTTATTATAATGACAATTTAGCTTTGAATCTTTATCTTAAAGAGCGCGGTAAGGAAGACCGCCTGAAGAAGGCTAAGACCATCCCGGACGACGTAAAAATCCACTACGTAGCGCAAGACCCGTCCCAGAAATACGGTACAGCCATTCCTGTCGCGATGGTGGCAGAAGAGTATAATCTAAATGAGCCAGTTTTTGTCTTTATGGGCGATGATTTTATCTGGAATCCAGACGGCGAGTCCAGTGCCGAGTCTTTACTAAAAGCCGTCAAGGATCCGTCTGAGTCTGCGCTGATTGGTATCACTTCCCCGAAGGAAGCTCTCCTAAACGGCGGCGCTTTGACTATCGAGGATGAAAAAATCACTAAAATTACCGAAAAGCCGAGCCCAGAACAGGTTACAGGAATTGCTAGTGTCAGTAAATATATCGTTTCTCCTGGACTCATGAAAGAGATTATTGATTATGTTCACTCTCATGATTTCGGACCTTTAGACCAAGAATATATGATTACTGATCCATTTGATTCTTATATCAGAAACGGCGGAGTTTTCCGCGTCGCCACCACCGAAGGACAATACCTAGACGGCGGCACCCTAGAAGGTTGGGTCCATGCCAACAATGTCGTCTGCGGATAGTTGCAAAATTATTCATCCCATGATATAATTAAGCACATGAAGAAACAGCAAACTTACCAAGAAGCTATTGGTTCGGTTATTACTCGGATGCGCCTAGAGAAGGGCCTAACCCAGAGTGAATTAGCCGAGGCGATTGGCACCTCCCAATCTGCTATTCACCGTATCGAGAAAGGCGGTCAGAATATTTCACTAGAGATGATTAATAAACTCTCGAATTTTTTTGGTGCGTCTATCCTCTCTATCAATACTTCTACTACGCAATCTCTCCGCATCAATGGCGGGAAGGAGCTTTCGGGCGAAATCACCACCTATACTTCGAAGAACGCTGCGGTCGGTCTGCTTTGCGCTTCGCTCGTGAACTCCGGCAGGACAGTGCTCCATCATCTCGCTCGGATTGAGGAGGTCTTCCGTATTATTGAGGTTCTAGAAAGCATCGGTGTCAAATGTCGCTGGATTAACCGTAAACGCGATCTAGAAATTATATCACCAAATGAATTGTCGCTAGACCAAATGAATATTGAGGCGGCGCGAAAAACGCGTTCCATCATTATGTTTATGGGTCCACTGCTCCATCGTTACGAAAAATTTCGCCTTCCCTATGCCGGCGGTTGCTCGCTCGGCACTCGCACTGTAGAGCCTCATCTAAAGGCGCTAGATACCTTCGGCCTCAATGTTGATGCCGAGAAAAACAGTGGTTTTTATGAAATTACCGTCCGCAAGCTCAGCGGTACCCCAGACCGCAAAATCATTTTAACTGAGCGCGGTGACACTGTGACCGAAAATATTCTGATGGCTGCCGCTCTTTATCCCGGTAGGACCACTATCGTAGGCGCCTCGCCGAACTACATGGTCCAAGATGTTTGTTTCTACCTCAAAAAACTCGGTGTGAAAATTTCTGGTATTGGTTCGACTACACTCAGAGTAGAGGGCAAAGCTGAAATCGACGAAGACGTGGAATACTCTCCGTCTGAAGACCCAATCGAGGCGATGTCTTTTATTGCCGCCGCTCTTGCTACCCATTCAGAAATTACCATTGCGCGCGCGCCGATTGAATTTTTGGAATACGAAATCGAAGTCTTGCGCGATATGCACGCTAAAATCGAAGTTTCGAAAGAGTACGTTTCCCATAACGGCTATACTCGCCTAGTGGATCTTACTGTAAAAAAATCCGAATTGGTCGCACCAGTCGATAAAATTCATCCTTTGCCGTTCCCAGGTCTGAATATTGACAACCTCCCCTTCTTTAGTGTCATCGCGGCTACCGCCGAAGGTCGCACCCTGATTCACGATTGGGTTTTTGAAAACCGTGCCATCTATAGTACAGAGCTTAGCAATCTCAACGCGAAGGTCGAGCTATTAGATGCCCACCGTGTTTACATTGAAGGCCCGACCAATTGGCGCCCGGCCGAGCTCGTGGCTCCGCCCGCCCTACGCCCTAGTGTCGTGATTTTAATTGCGATGTTGGCCGCTCCGGGCACCTCCATTCTCCGTAATGTTTACCCAATCAACCGTGGCTATCAGGATTTCGCCGCGCGCCTCCGACATCTTGGTGCTGATGTCCACCCACTGACCGGTATTTAATTATCACAGTATCGATTACCACCCTGGCGGCAACTCATCCACCCCATCCCAGCCACTTTCCTCATCCCAATCATCTGGAAAATCATCATCCGAAATTAGCCCATTATTATCATAAGGATTGTATCCTAACTCCAAGAGGAATCTTGAGGGCTCTGTATAAGCCCGCGAGCCGAAGGTGAAACGAGAGTTTGCATAAGTCAAAAACAGCCGTTCTTTTGCTCTAGTCATTCCTACGTAAGCTAGCCTCCGCTCTTCTTCTAATCCCTCCTGATTTTCTACGCACCGCGAGCTCGGGAACAGTCCATCTTCCATGCCTACTAAGAATACCACTGGGAACTCTAGCCCTTTCGCAGCGTGCAGAGTCATGAGTGTCACGGAATTTTTGGAGGTCTCCTCGTCCGCCGAAGACATCAATGTCGCGTCCGCCAAGAACTCCGCTAACGTCTCGTAGGGCGCCGCATTTGACACTAAAACCGACAAGTTCTCGAATCGCTCTTTCCCGGCCGGTGTGCCATCATCTAATAGCTCGGCGAAGTTGAAATATTTAATAGTACGGTTGATAATTTCCGTCGGTGCAGTATTCTCTGCGTCAACAGTTCTTATGAAATTCTGTAAAGTCAGAAAAGAATTGCGGGCTTTTGCAGTTAGACCATCTACGACACTCGTGTCCGTCAGCGCACGAGCGGCCGCATCATTTTGTCCAGCCGCGGCATTGTTTAGCTCGATAGCATCAATGCGCTCAATAATTTTCGCCAGACTCGCTGCTCCAATTCCAGATAAAACATTTTTCACTATCCTTTCCAGTGATACTCTATCCGCCGGATTGACGATCAACCTTAGAATCGCGAGTACATCCTTTACTTCTTTGCGATCGTAGAATCTGACCCCACCTACGATTTTGTATGGAATTTTCATTTCAATAAAAGCTCGTTCAAACGTGTAAGACTGGGCATTAGTCCGGTAGAGAATCGCAAAATCTGAGAAATCGCGCTTTAGCTCGCGAATCTTCATCGCTACGAATTGCGCCTCCTGGCCTTCGTCTGCTAAATTCTTAATTTCCACCGGCTCACCATCACCGGCTTCTGTGAATAGTTCTTTTTCTGTTCGAATTTCATTCACTGTGATGATTTTTTGCGAGGCCTTGAGGATATTCCCGGTGGAGCGATAATTTTGTTCCAATTTTACTACTTTTGCCCCCGGAAAATCTTTTTCAAAATTCAAAATATTCGTATAATCCGCTCCTCGCCAGGAATAAATCGATTGCCAATCGTCCCCTACCACACAGATATTGCGCTCCTTATTCACCAAGGCCTTAATCAGCCGGTATTGAATATGATTCGTGTCCTGGTACTCATCGATTAGAATGTGATAAAACCTCTCCTGCCACTTCTTCCGAATCTCCTTATTTTCATAGAATAATTTGGCTGTCACTAACAGCAGATCATCAAAGTCCAGTGCGTTCGCGCGTGATTTTTCCTTCTCGTATTTTGCATATACTTTTGCAATTTGTCGTTGGTTCGGATAGTAACAAGTTTCGGCGTATTCATCCGGAGAAAGCCCCTCATTTTTCGCCTGCGAAATCACCGACTGAATCATTTTCGGCTTGAGACTTTTATTTTCGATGTGAAGGTCTTTTAGGGTGCGTTTAATCAAAGTTATTTGGTCGTCGACATCATAAATTGTGAAGTTCGGGTCCACTCCCGCCGCGATATGTTCTAAATGTAAAATTCGTACACAAATACCGTGGAAAGTCCCCATATATGGCATAAAAGACCGGGGAGCAGGAGCGCCACTTTTATCCTCTGGGTGCAAAATCTGCCAGAGGCGATTTCGCATCTCTTTTGCGGCCTTATTTGTAAAGGTTACCGCTAGAATATTTTGAGGCGGAATACCATGCGCAATTAAATTTGCAATGCGATGAGTCAGAGTTTTAGTTTTGCCCGAGCCCGCCCCCGCTAGAATCAAAATCGGGCCGTTAAGCGTGCTCGCTGCATCGGCCTGCGCAGGGTTTAGCCCCTTTAAAATCGAATTTTTTTCTCCACTTTCTTCCACTATTCTATTTTACCATAAAATCATCAGATTATGAGCAAGGTTAGACTAAATTTGGCAGTCTTGCCATTAGTCTGCCAAAGTAGTATAATAGAGTTATGAATCTTACGAAGCGTCAGAAAGAAATCCTCTTCGCCATCATCGAAGAATACTCCGAGATGGCTACGCCAGTCGGGAGCGTCACGCTCGCGAAACTTTTTGATGTTTCGTCTGCTACTATTCGTGCCGAAATGGCGAAATTGGAACATCTAGGCCTCATCGCCCAGCCTCACACCTCGGCTGGTCGTATCCCGACTGATGCGGGGTATCGCCTCTATGTGAATTCCATGACTGATGGCATAGACCGGGAAATCGCCGAGTCTGAAAACGATTTTTATGCCTCTCCGCTTCAATTCCGGCTAAATGCCCCGAGCTCCTCTCTAGATCGCTCGGTCCATGCGCTCGAAATTCGCGTTTCCTCCCAGACTCGCGCCGATTATGCTATTCGTGGCGCTGTGGATTCACTCGTTGAACTCACTGGCAACCTAGGCTTAGCTACTATTGGAGATCAGCTTTATCTTTCTGGTATTTCACGTCTTTTTACTCAGCCGGAGTTCTCCGACCACGCTAGAGTCCAGGCTGTCGCCAAACTTTTAGATAATCTCGAGCCGTGGCTCCGCGAGGCTGCCCCGGGCGATCCTTTAAATATCTTCATCGGGCAAGAAAATCCGATTGGTAAGAGTTCTGAGGTATCTCTTATTATTAGTAAATTCCGTTCGCCCTATTCAGACAATAGTTATATTGGAGTCCTCGGCCCCACTCGTCAGAATTACAGTCGAGTGATGTCGCTCGTTCGTCATGCTGGTAATAAATTGGAGGAAATTCTATGAAAAAAGACACTAAAAATTCGGAGCATCAGCAGGCTCCCGTTACCGACCCTCGCGATGCCAAGATCGCCGAGCTAACTAATGATCTCCAGCGCACTCGTGCTGACTTCGAGAACTACCGCAAGCAAATGGACGCCCAGAAGGCTTCCGCTGCGAATGTAGCTAAATTTGCTACGGTGGGCCAATTTTTACCACTATTAGACGATCTTGAGCGTGCTATCGCCGCCACTCCGGAGCTTCAGCCGCTTATGAAGACCTTAGAAAAAACCACTAAAGATCTTGGGCTGACGAAAATTGATTCTACTCCTGGTACGGATTTTAATCCTGATTTCCACGATGCGATTTCAATGGAAGAAGGTGACGGCGAAAAAGAGGTTATCTCCGAGACTCTTCGCCCCGGCTATTTCTATACTGGTGTGGTCCTCCGCCCGGCTATGGTCAAAGTCAAAACTATTTGATATAATATATGCATGGATGGGTCGGGCAAAACTTATCTAAAAAAGCGTGTCCGTGCCACAGATTATCTTGTCGTGGCCCAGCTTTTTTTGCAGGATAATTTTTTGCTAGAGAGGGAACTGTCGTTTGATGACATTAAGCCTCGTCTGCTCGGCCACTGGGGGACTTGCCATGGCATTGATATTGCCTATTCCAACCTTAAATACTACTTCGATGCTAAAAAGAAAGATTGGACTTTTGTTTTGGGGCCAGGTCATGGCTTCCCTGCTCTTCAGGCCAACCTTTTTATTGATGGCAAGCTATCGGAAGTTGACCAAAATCTTCAGGGCACACCCTACGAGAATTTGATATATCTCTGCAAAAATTTCTCTTGGCCAGGCGGTTATCCATCCCATGCCAGTCCGCTTACTCCGGGCGTCATCTGTGAAGGTGGCGAACTCGGCTATGCTCTCGGCGCTGCTTTTGGTGCTAGTCTCGGCCACCCCGAGAAAACCATTGCCGTCCTACTCGGAGACGGCGAGTTCGAAACCGCCACTTGTCTGTCATCTTTGAATTTAATCAAACTGATGAATTCCAAGAGGCATGGCTCAGTGCTACCGATTTTACATCTTAATGGCTATAAAATTTCTGGTCCAACTATTTCTGGGCGTAAATCTCGACGCGAACTTTTCGAGCAAATTCGAGGTTTTGGTTTTGAACCTTTATTCACCGACGGCACCCCGAGCTCCTTTGAGCAGACTTTGCAAGTTGCTGAAGCTTTTTATGCTAAAATCTATAATCCTCATGCTAATCCTGAACTCACTTATGGTTTAAATCAATCCGCCTATGCTAAAAATCCGCCATTTATCGTTATGGAGACTGAAAAAGGCGCTGGCGGCCCAGACTACGTCAAAGGTCAGAAGGTCGCAGGGAATTACCTCTCTCATCAAATTCCCCTAAAAGACGCGAAGACTGATGAGGAAGAACTAAGACAGTTGGAAGAGTGGCTGAAGTCTTACCGCTTTAGAGAACTTTTCGATCCAGAGAAAGGATTTATGTTATGAACTACTTAGATGCGATGCCAGAACAGATTGAAAATCCGGGGGCGGAACGCTTTTCTTCTGCTGAGCAGATTGGCCATCTCATTGCCGAGGAGATGAGAAACGACCCGCATCTCTACCTTTTCTCGCCGGATGAGACTACTAGTAATAGACTAGAAACCACCTATGACGTATCGGCTAGGACTTGGAATTTACCGGTCGAGATTTGGGATTTGCCTGAGTCTACTAGTGGCCGTATTGTTGAGCTTCTCTCTGAGAATACGCTTTTTGCCGCTCTAGTTGGGCACGTCTTAGGCAACAAAGAAAAAGCCTTTATGACTAGCTACGAATCTTTCTTCCAGATTATTTCTTCTCAAATTATCCAGCATCTCAAATTTTTAAAACAATCCGAAGAAACCCCTTGGCGTAAAAATGCTGATGGCGCTCCCGAGGCTTTCCCCGCTATCAATCTTCTTTCTACTAGTACTTGTTGGCGCCAAGACCATAATGGTTTTTCACACCAATCTCCAGCTTTGATTTCGACCTTACTTTCTATTCCGAACCCACGTGTAAACTGTCTGTTTCCAGTCGATGATGTAGCTGCTACCGCCGCCTTTGACTTTATGCTCGATTCCACAAATGTAGTGAACCTAACAACATTTAATAAAAGCGAGGAGCCGAGATTCATCGATAAAAACCATGCTGCTTTCCAATACGAAAACGGCGCCAGTATTTTTGGTTTTGCTACCAATTGTAACGAAGTTGAGGAGCCAGATTACATCTTCGTTTCTGCTGGCGATATCGTTACGCGAGAGGCTATCTCTGCTGTCAAAATCCTAAACGAGGATTTGCCACACCTTAAAATTCGTTTTATTAATATCGCCGCGCTTTCATATAACGCGATTGGCACCACTAAAAACCCAATGAGAAATGAGCTGTTCGATCAATATTTCGGTCGAAACAGCCGCATTATCGCCAATTTCCATGGCTACCCAGAGACCCTTAAAAACATTCTTAAAAATTATGCCGACCCTATTCGGATTCGTGCCCATGGATTTATGGAACAAGGTAGTACCACTACACCGTTTGAAATGCTGAGCTTAAATCATGCGTCTTATCTAGATCTCGCACTCGACGTTGCTCACGACCAAAATCGGGAAGATCTGGTCGTAAAATATGAGAGTCTAATTCAGTTAAATAGAAATCATTCCAGAGAGCTAGGAACAGACCTACTTCTTTAGCCGGTAGTAAATCGACGGCGCAAATCGCACTGGCGCGAGCACTTTTTGCGCTCCGTGCTCTAGTGCCATTAGCCCGTTCTTTCTAAAAATCTTTTTGAGTTTCGCCGAGCGGAAATTCGAAACCGAGCGCACTTTCTCAATCTTAAATCCAGCATCTCTAAAAATTTTCTCGATATATTTGGGATGATAATTATAAAATACTGTTTTTGTTACATCCGTCCGGTTCTCAATCGACATATCAAAAGGCGAAACATCAGATTTCCCCCGCCAATAACGCACCATTCTTGGCAGAGTCTTTTTGTTTGCGACTTCAATTACTGCTACGCCACCCGGCTCCAAAATCCGATAAATTTCCCGGATGACTTTTTCCACATCCTCAAAATGATGAGTCGCGCGCACCATTACGGCTGCTGAAAACTCGGCATCTTTAAACGGCATATGGTAAGCGTCGCCCGATTTCGTCGTCAGTTTGTCGCCGTAAATTTTCTTCGCCTGGGCGAGCTCCGTTTTTGAGTAGTCAAAAAGCGTGGCTTTATCCGCCCGGTCTAAATATTCCGGCGCTAATCTTCCGTATCCACCCGCAATATCCACAATACTCCGCATATGCTTTGGCAACATTTTCCGAACCGCCAACTTATCTGCGGCATCCTCATAATCCCTTCCAGAATCTTTCCAGAATTTCTCGTAGTCATAGTTATTGTAGTCGATGATTACTAAATCTTCTTTGCTCATGCCACTTATTATAGCATAGTCCTTTTCATTTCTAAAACTTAACGGCCGTGTTATAATAAGCATATGAATTTAAAGACGCCGAAATTAGTCGCTCCGATTGCCAAGCGCATTGCTGTTGTAATTATTATACTTTGCACGACTTTGGTTGGCCTCAATGTCGCCGCTAACGCCTATTTTAATCCCGCCACCGTCGCCTCGCGCGAGTTAGAGGCCTTAGCGGAAGAGTATTACGAAGATTATCTCTACAAGAATTTAATTGGTGAACGCACCGGCGCAGACATCGAAAAAGAGCTAAAAAAATACGAAAACAGCGGGGTTAGCACCACTTATCTTCGTCAGCTCTTACTCTACGATTCTGGCCGCCGAGAGAGGGCCGGCAGTTATTTCGACCAGCAAAATTACACTTGCGACCGCAACAAAACCTACGTCAAATATTATCCTGAGCCGCCATACGGGCCCAAGGATTACCATTTTGAAACAAAATTAGTTTGTGAATAATAAACTGTGATATAATAGAATATAGTTTATGGAGAAAGCTATGAGTAATGATAAGAGTGGGCAAAAAACTGCGCCGAAACGGAGTCGTTTCGCTAAAAAAACCAAGAGTAAATCTACCTATACTAGCCTGATGTATAAGTCCAAAACTAAAAAAGACCAGAAGGCTAGGAAACAAGCAGAAGACTTAGCGGAGCTCCCAAAGACTCCGGTGAAACGCTTTTTTGCGCATCTTCATCCTAAGCGAGTTTTCCATTATTGGTTTTCCTGGAATGGCCTCAAAAAAATCGGCAAGTTCATCGCGGCTGTAGTTTTGCTCAGCATTATTGCGGTTGGGGGGCTTTTCCTCTATTATAAAAAAGATTTAGAGGCGATTCGCCTAGATGAGCTCAAAGTCTCTGAAACTGTGAACACCTATCTGGATCGCAATGGCAATGTTCTCTGGGAAGATCGCGGAGATGGCGACTATCGTTTAGTTGTCGATGGTAGTGACATTTCTACTTATATGCGCCAAGCTACGGTTGCAATCGAGGATCGTAATTTCTACAACCATAATGGCGTCGACCTCTTCTCTCTTGTTCGCGCCGCTTTCTCCACTTTGACCGGTAAAAGCGTCCAAGGTGGTTCTACGCTCACACAACAGCTAATTAAGCAAGTTTATTTCTCCGATGAATCTGGCGACCGTGGTCTGACTGGTATCCCGCGTAAAATTAAAGAGGCAATCCTCGCGCTAGAAGTCGAGAAAATGTACGATAAAGAGCAAATCATCACGATGTATCTCAATGAGTCTCCTTATGGCGGCCGCCGCAACGGTGTCGAGTCTGCTGCTCAGACTTATTTCGGTAAGAATGCGAGAGACCTGACGCTAGCTGAGTCTGCTCTTCTTGCCGCCATCCCGCAGAATCCAGCGCTTTTCAATCCTTATAATGAATATGGCCACGAGCAACTCCTCTGGCGTCAGCAATATACGCTCGATGTAATGGCGGAGCTAGGTTTCATCACTGAGTCTCAGGCGGCCGAGGCTAAGGCTGTGCCGATTTTAGACCAAATTCAGCCAGAGCAAGAGCAATATAGCAACATGCAAGCCCCACATTTCGTGTTGACTGTTAAAAAATACCTAGAAGATAAATACGGTGTGAAGACTATGCGTTCCGGCGGCTTTACTATTAAAACTACGCTTGATTACCGCGCTCAACAGATGGCGGAACAGGCCGTTGCTGATGGTGCTGCGCTTTTCTACACTAATGACTCTGACAATATTTCTCTAGCTTCTGTCGATGTCGAAACTTCCCAAGTTATCGCTATGGTTGGTTCGGCTGATTGGAATGCTCCAATCTATGGCCAGGTTAATGCTGCCACCTCTCCGCTCGAGCCAGGTTCCTCCATCAAGCCCATTTTGGACTATACGCCATTGTTCATGCAACGTGCCGATATAAATTATGGCCCTGGTTCAGTCCTCCGCGATGAAAACATCGACTCTCTATATTGTGCCGGATACAGTGGTACATGTGCCCTTAGAAACGCCTCCGGTGCCTTCTACGGTAACCTCACTATCCGGAAATCTTTAGGCAACTCTCTGAACATCCCGGCCGTCAAAGCTCTCTATATTAATGGTATTGATAACTCTCTCGAGATTGCCCATGCGCTCGGTGATGAGCATTACTGTGCTAACAATGAAAATGCTGGCCTCTCTATGGCTATCGGTTCCGGTTGTACTGTTCTGGCGATTGAGCATGCTAACGCCTATGCTTCGCTTGCTCGTGGCGGAACGGCTAAGCCTCTCGCTTATGTCCTAGAGATGAAAAACTCCGCTGGCGATATCATTGAGCAATGGGAAGATTCGGCCGGCGAGCGCGTCGTCGATGAACAGGTTGCTTATATGATTTCCAGCATCCTTTCTGACCCAGATGCTCGTACCATCACCTTCGGCTCCCAGGCGAGAGATTACGGTTTCTACATGGATGGCATCTGGAGCGCATCTAAGACCGGTACTACTACTACTGCCGTCTCTACGCAGGCTAAAGATTCTTGGATGATTTCTTATACTCCCGCTGTTTCTACCGTTGTCTGGAATGGCAACCATGACGGTTCTGCGCTTGGTGCCGCCACCAACTACGTCGTCAGAAAAGTTATTGACTCCTATATGCGTCCGGTCCACTTTGATTTGTACGCCGAAGAAGGTCGCTGGACTAGGAATCAGGCTCCGGTACAACCGGCCGGCATCCAGACTCTGACCGTCGGCGGCGTGACCGACATCTGGCCGAGCTGGTATGGCCAGAGTAGCTCCGGTGTTTCCACTCAGAAACTCACCTTCAATAAGCTTAATAAAAAACTTGCCGCTGAATGTACCCCGGCTAATTTGAGAGTTCAGGTTGACGCTACTGTTACGATCGACCCGATGACCAAACAGGAAGTCTGGTACGTCCCCGGCGATTACGATCGTACTAAGACGGACGATTGTACCGAAGGTTACACCGGGCCGAAAGTCACGCTTGAACTTATCAAGAAAACCAGCGGTCAAACTGCCGACAAAGACAGTGACAAAGATAGCAACAAAGATGACAATGACAAGGACGATGATAAAACCACCACTTCTGATTTGGCTGGTGCCACTTTGAGGGCTACCGTAACAAAGGGTACGGGCACCCCGAAATCTTATCAGCTTTATGTTGATGGTAAAGTCGTAAAAAGTGGCAATATTCCTAGCCTGACCTTCGACCCAGGATACACTACTACTGGTACCGAAAAAGTTATTAAGATTGTGGTATCAGATGACAATGATTACGAGAGCTCCGCGCAAGTAGAGGTGAAGTAATGGATTTTACTACAGTTATCATTTTGGTAATTTTAGTGGTGATTTTCTTGGAAACGACCGCTATTCTGATTACGAACAGTCTCAAAGGCCTCGGCGCACTCGGGCGTCAAAAAGTGGTCGTAGATACCTCTGCGCTTATGGATGGCCGTATTCTCAGTGTCGTCCAAACAAATTTTCTCGGTTTCGATTTGATCATTCCTAGGAGCGTTCTGCAAGAACTACAGCTACTTGCGGACGGCAAAGATAACGACAAGCGTAATCGCGCCCGTTTCGGTCTAGATGTAGCGAATGACCTCGGCTCTGTCGAGAATCTAAAAGTCAAAATCCATCAAGATAGCCTTAGGCGTGGCGAGTTCGTAGATGAAAAACTTATCAAACTGGCAAAGAAAACCCATAGCTATATTTGCACCACCGATTTTAATCTTAACAAAGTCGCAATCAGTGAGGGGATTAAAGTTTTAAATATTAACGACCTCGCTCTCGTCATGAAGAATCAGTATCTTCCCGGCGAGCGCATCCGGGTGAAAATCACCGGCGTCGGGAGTAATCAGAGCCAGGGTGTCGGCCATCTCCAAGATGGCACCATGGTGATTGTCGAGGACGGCAATACTCACGTTAATTCCGAGTTGGATGTAGACATTCTAAAATTCTTGCAGACTTCTGCTGGGCGAATGATTTTTGCTAAAATCTCCTCCAGCCAGTTTAGTAGAGCCAACCGAGCTAACAAATCCAGAACTTATCACAAAAAGAAATAGGCCATCAGCCTATTTGGTACCGCCAGCTGGAATCGAACCAGCATTGTATCCTTAGAGGGGATATGTCCTATCCGTTGAACGATGGCGGCAAGTATAAATAGTATATCATGCATCCTTGCTTTTGGCAAACCGGCGGCGGTGTGTTATACTATAACTATATGAGTAAGCTTTTTAAACGAACCAAAATCCTGGCGACCATTGGTCCTGCCACCTTTTCAAAAGAAAAAATTGAAGATTTAATTATGGCTGGAGTGAACGGCTGTCGTCTAAATTTCTCTCATGGCGACTACGTCGAGCGTGATCAGCAGATACAGTGGATTCGCGAGGCGGCAGAGAAGAAGGGCCGCTCCGTAGCTATTCTACAAGATCTCCAGGGTCCGAAAATCCGCCTGGGCGATTTAAAGGATAATCATTACGATGTTAAAACCGGTGATCACCTGATTTTAGACCATGCCGTCACCGAGCACAAAGGCGACAATATCCTCCCCGTCCAATATAACCTTGCCGAGAAGGTCAAGGTTGACGAACCGATTTCCCTCTTTGATGGTAAGGTCAGGACTCACGTTGTGCGCGTCCTCTCTAAGACCGCTATAGAGGTAGAGGTAGAGAACGATGGTTTCTTAATGAGCCATAAAGGCCTCAATCTCCCTGACACTGATTTTGGTGGCGACATTATCACCGAGAAAGATATGGCCGACATCGAGTTTGGAGCCTCGCGCGATTTTGATTTCGTCGCGCTTTCTTTCGTCCAGTCGGCCGAGGATATTGAGAAACTTCGCCAGATTCTATTGTCGCATGGTTCCACCGCTCAGATTATTGCCAAAATTGAGACCAAAAAAGCCATCGAAAGCGATGAAGCAATGGAGGCTATCGTAAAAGCTACCGATGGCATCATGGTCGCTCGTGGCGATATGGCTGTAGAGGCTGGCGCTGAGGTTGTGCCGATTGTCCAGCGGAAACTCATTGCGATGTGTCGCGAGCATTCGAAACTTTGTATCGTTGCTACGCAGATGATGGGCTCCATGGTAGATAATCCTACCCCGACTCGTGCTGAGGTTTCCGATGTCGCGAATGCCGTCATCCAGGGCGCAGATGCGGTTATGCTTTCTGATGAGACCGCGAATGGTAGCTATCCGCTCGAGGCCGTCAAAGCCATGAAAAAAGTAATTTTATACACCCAGAACCACTCCCATGTTTCCCCGATTAACCACGAGGTTACGGGGGAATTTAGAAATTACGACGCTATCTCTAATGCCGTCACCAATCTCGCTGAGAGAATCAATGCCGATTTTATTATTTGCCAGACTGCCACTGGCGCTACCGCCGCTGCCATCGCCGCTCAGCGTCCGAAACTCCCGATTATTACAGTCACCAGCAATGCCCGTGTCGCTGGCCAGCTTGCGCTGACTTACGCTAACTCGGCCTTTGTCCGTCCGTACTCTCCGACCTATGGCCTAGATTTAGCCCAGGAGCTGAAGGAAAACGGCTATATCCACGAAGATGGCAAAGACGAGTTCATTGCTGTTATCATCTCTGGTCATAAAGATGAACAGGGCGGAACTGACACTATCCAGATTATACACGTCTAAATATGCTATAATTATTTTATATTGTTAGGAGGTCTATGTTAGAAAAACGGACGATTAAAGATACTAAAGTTAAAAATCAAAATGTTCTTGTCCGGGTGGATTATAATGTTCCGATGGAAGACGGCAAAATCACCGACGATTTGCGGATTCGGGCCAGTCTCCCGACCATTAAATACCTAATCGAAAATGGTGCTCGCCGGATTATTCTTATTTCCCATCTTGGCCGGCCAGAAGGGAAAAGGGTCAAAGAGTTATCTTTGGCGCCCGTCGCCCAGCGTCTTGCCGAGCTCCTTCCGGAGAATAAAGTAAGTTTTATTGATGATATCTCCGGTCCAGATGTAGAAGAGGCCGTGCAGAAGTTGCCAGTAGGCGGGATTCTATTATTGGAAAATCTCCGTTTCTTCCCCGGCGAAGAGCAGAATTCTGCTGAATTCGCCAGAGAGATTGCCGGATGTACTGGCGCCGATTTGTTCGTCCAGGATGGTTTTGCCGTTATTCATCGCGCCCACGCTTCTACAGATGCCATCACTAAAGAGCTTCCGTCTGTAGCGGGCTTTTTAGTTGATAAAGAAGTCTCGGCACTCTCAAAAGTCGCGACTAGTCCAGCCCACCCCTTCGTTATTGTAATTGGTGGCGCCAAAGTTGCCGACAAACAGCCCTTAATCGATAAACTTTCCCCGCTTGCAGATGCGATTTTCGTAGGCGGGAAAATCGCCGCCGACGGCTATACCTCCGATAATCCTAAGATTCATGTCTGCGATACCTTCAAAGAAGACGGTGAAGGTGGCAAGCGCGATATTGGCGAGCCTTGCATTGAGGCGTTGCTTAACCTCGTCCAAAATGCCAAAACCGTTCTCTGGAATGGCACGCTCGGCGAGGCTGAAAAGCCCGAATTTGCCGAAGGCTCAGAGAAGCTAGCCGATTTCCTCGGCTCGCACCCGGAGATTACTACGATTATCTGTGGCGGAGATACTGCTGGATTTGCCGAAAATTACCTGAAATCACATCAGAATTTACGATTTTCGTTGATTTCTACTGGTGGCGGCGCCAGCTTAGAGCTACTTTCTGGTCTCGATTTACCGGGTCTTGATTCGCTCGACGATAGAATATAGTAGGAGATTACTAGCACTCTTGCATTTTGAGTGCTAGTAATGTATAATAGGGGTATGAATGACGATTTTAGCGAAATTATGAATATGCTTTCCGAGAATGCTCGGTTTGCCATCCAAAAAGCCGATTATTATAGTAAAAGATATAATAATGGCTATATGGGTACCGAACATCTTTTGCTCGGTATTTTGGCAATGGATACTTCCACCGGCGCTCGATTGCTCCGCGATGAAGGTGTTGATCTTGATACTCTAGAAAAAGGCATTAATCGCACTGCCGTAGAAGTACCGGGCTCCCAGATGGCAATGATGTCGCTCTCCGAGGCTATGGTCCTGACTCTCCGCATCGCGAATAATTTTGCCCACGAACAGGGTTTAAATACTGTCGGGACCGAGCATTTGCTCTACGCTTTAGTTTCTCAGCCCAATTCCCGCGCCTCGGTCATCCTAGGCCAGCAAGGCGTTGATCTCCTTGCGCTCCAAGAGACTATTGAAGAGCTCGCCGAAAAACAGGCCGAAGAGGTTAAAAATGAAAAGGAGAAGGCTAAATATGTCAGCCAACCCAACCTAAAATGGCTCAAGCGCTATGCTACCGACCTTACTGAATCGGCGAGAAAGGGTGAGCTAGACACCGTCATTGGTCGGGATGCTGAAATTGAGCGCGTCGTGACAGTTCTTTGTCGCCGCACCAAATCCAACCCGGTTTTGATTGGCGAGGCTGGCGTCGGCAAAACCGCCATCGTCGAGGGGCTAGCTTCGCGCATTGCTAGAAATGATGTTCCTGGTAACCTCGTGGGTAAGCGCCTTTACCAAGTCGATTTATCGGCTATGGTTGCAGGCACCAAATTCCGCGGCGAGTTTGAGGAGCGCATCAAGGGTGTAATTGACGAGGCTGTGAGCGACCCTAACATTATCTTGTTCATCGATGAAATTCATCTTTTAAATGGCGCTGGCTCCGGAGAGGGGACTATGGATGCTGCGAACATTCTAAAGCCGGCTCTTGCTCGTGGTAAGCTCCATTTGATTGGCGCTACCACCTTGGATGAGTACCGCAAAAACATCGAGAAAGACAAGGCTCTCTCTCGCCGTTTCCAGACTGTCATCGTAGACGAGCCGACCGATACCGTAACGATTCGTATTTTGAAAGGTATCAAAGGCCACTACGAAAAGCACCATGGCGTAGAAATTCCAGATGAAATTTTAGAGACGGCGGTGGTTATGTCTAAGCGCTACATTAATGATCGGTATATGCCGGACAAAGTCATTGATATTATTGATGAGGCAGCGGCTATCGCCAAAGTTTCTGCCGATAAAAAAGGCGGTGGAAAATACAAAAAACTCAAAATTGAGGAGAAGCAGTTAAGTGAGAAAATTGAGGCCGCTGCCGAAAGTGAGGATTTTGAAAAAGCTGCTTTGCTCAAAACGAATCTTTTGAATCTCCAAAAAGAAATTAAACAATTGGAGAAAACCGGCGCCAAAGACCAAATGACCCCGCAGCTTACTGAGGACTATCTCGCGAAGGCCATTTCTTTAAAGACTGGCATTCCGGTTTCTAAGGTCCATGGTTCCGAGCTCGAGCTTCTTACTCGTCTCGAGGAGCACATTGACAAGGCTATCATTGGACAGGATGAGGCCGTACACGCCGTCGCCAAGGCTATCCGTCGCGGTCGTTCCGGTATCGCGAACCCTAATCGTCCCATCGGCTCCTTCCTCTTCATGGGTCCGACCGGCGTCGGTAAGACTGAGCTCGCTCGCGTTATTGCTCGCGAAGTTTTCGGCGGAGAGAACGCTCTGTTCAAAATTGATATGTCAGAATTTGGCGAAAAACATAATGTATCGAGGCTCGTGGGTGCACCAGCTGGCTATGTCGGCTATGACGACGGTGGTAAACTGACCGAGGCGATTCGCCGTCGCCCATATTCCGTGGTCTTATTCGACGAAATCGAAAAAGCTCATCCAGATGTTTTTAATCTCCTACTCCAGATTCTAGAAGACGGTGTCCTCACTGACGGCCAAGGTAATAAAGTCAAATTTAATAATACTATTGTGATTTTGACATCCAATCTCGGTTCGGAAGCAATGTATAATGATGACGATTTTGGCTTTCACTCCGACAAAGTTAAAACCGACAAGAAAACGCGCGATGCTGAGTATGCCGTCCAGAAAGAAACTGCCATGCGCGCTCTAAAGAAAAGGATGCGCCCAGAGTTGATTAATCGTCTAGATGCAATTCTAGTCTTCCATGCTTTGACCGAAAAGCAAGTAGAGCAGATTTTCGACACCACGCTAGAGGACTTAAGAAAACGTCTAGCCGCCAAATCGCTCGGCCTTCAGATTACCCCGGCTGTTAAATCTTGGATTATTAAGCAAGGCTATGACCCGAAGAATGGCGCTCGCCCTCTCCGCCGCGCCATCGAAGACCACCTCGAAACTCTCATCTCCGACGCAATTATCAAAGGCGAGCTAGAAAAAGGCACCATTGCGGAGATCGACCTAGCGAAAGATGGTAAGCTAAAACTCAAGGTAGGTAAGGAATAAGAGATATGACGAAGAATATATCTCGAGATATTTCGGGCCGTGCGGAGCGCGGTACGTGTAGAAAGGCTAGAAACCAGAAGTCTTCGGACTATGCGGAGGTTACGACCGAGCATAAGAGTCCGAGCCCCGTGACGACGGGCGCGAGGAACTCGTGTCCGAAGATTCTGGTTCTAGCCTTTCTATTATCAGCTATCGTCTTAGCTATCGCCCTAAACTTCCAAACCATTTCCGACCTCATCTCTAGTTTCGGCTACACCCCCTCCCCCGAAATATCTTCCGCTAGAGATTCTTTAAATCTATCTGGCGATGGCCAACGCATTTTTAATGCCTCCCGCCCAGAATTCAGCTCCAAATCCGATTTTAACGAAATCTGTAACGCTCATCAAGGAGACATTTCTGTATTGGGTTGCTATACTAACAAGCGTATCTATGTTTATAATATTACTACAGACCAGCTCCAAGGAGTCAAAGAATCTACTTTGGCTCATGAGCTTTTGCACGCAGTCTGGGCCCGGCTCAGCCAAGACGAGAAGGATAGGCTAGGGTCACAGTTAGAAGAAGTCGCCCATAGCGAGAAATACCAAAAGCTCCTCGAGGAAGATTTGAAAACTTACGGCGATACCGAACGCATCGAAGAACTCCACTCTCGTGTCGGCACTGAAGTAAAAGATTTACCAGAAGTATTGGAGCAACATTACGCTAAATATTTCCAGGACCAAGACTATATTGTCGCGTATTACGAATCTTATAGTGCACCTTTCAAAAAGCTAAAAACACAAATTGCTACTTTGTCCAACGAACTTGAGACTTTGAAAACGCAAATCGAAACCGAGACTAAAGAATATGAAACGCGTGCAGATAGCCTTAACTCGGCAATTTCTGAATTTAACAATTGCGCTAGTACGCCGAACTGCTTTGCTAATCGTACCGCCTTTAATTCCCGGCGCGCCGAGTTGGTCGCGGAGCAGACCACTGTCAATAATTTGTATGTTAGCTTAGATCAAACTATTAAAAATTATAACCAGAAAGTTACCGAATATAATGATAATGTTTTAAAGAACAAAGACCTCGAAAATTTAATCAATTCGAATTCAAAAGTTAATAATATATGAAAGGAAATCATATGAAAAACTATTTAGTACCAACCGTTGTAGAAGAGACATCGAAGGGTGAGCGTGCCTATGATATCTATTCACGTTTGCTTACGGACCGCATCATCTTCCTCGGCGAAGATGTGAACCCACACACCGCCAATCTTGTGGTCGCGCAGCTTCTCTTCCTCGCACATGAAGACCCGAAGAAAGACATTAAGCTCTACATTAATTCTCCAGGTGGCTCGGTTTATGATGGTCTTGCTATCATTGACACGATGAATTATATCGAGCCAGACGTCCAGACTATTGGCATCGGCCTCCAAGCTTCCATGGGTGCAATGTTGCTCTCTTGCGGTGCAAAGGGTAAACGTTACTGCCTTGAGAACTCTCGCATTATGATCCATCAGCCATCTTCTGGTACAGAAGGAAAAATTACCGATCAAGAAATTGCTTTGAAAGAGGGAATTTATTTGAAGAAACGCCTCGCCGAAATTTTCGCGAAAAATACCGGCAAATCTCTCGAACAAGTTGAAAAAGATATGGACCGTGACAACTGGATGTCTGCCGACGATGCTAAAAAATATGGTATCGTAGACGAAGTTATTAGATAATTTTTAGATTGTTGACTTTGCCGGCTTTCACGTATTCGTGCCCATCTTCCACTTTTGTGCCGGAAATATTCAGAATCCCATCGCCTCTTATGGTGAGGTCGCCATTAGAATAGAGCGCATCTATCGTATCCGGCTGGTTAGTCTGGAGATTTGTGATGGTCTCATCAATCAGAATTAGCGTAAGGCGATGCCCAGAAAGATTAGATAGTGCCGCCGTATCGGCGGTGGACACTGAAATACCATTGAGATAAATCACGACTTCACCCGGAGCATTGACCACGATCGGCATAGTCGTCTCTCCAGATAGAATGTAGTGGCTAGCTTCAGTAATCTGAATTGGCTCTGTGGCGATGGAAATATCAATTGCCGTAGCGGTATTTTTCGGGTAAAGATTTTGGGTTGTATTTGGCTGCTCTGAGCTAGTAGCCGGCTCCGGCTCACTACCTTTATGAGTTAATAAAATTACGGTAACAGGAACAACGGCGGCTAGAATTGCTACGATAATAAAAGCGATAATGGTGCGGCGCGTGAAAAGCGACTGGTTTGTCCGGCGCGGAGCTGGCTCGGAAGAGATTTTCTGTTCAGATGTAGAACGCTTAGCTACTGGCTCCGGCATTTCTATTGTTCTTGGCGTCTCGGGCTCTACTAAATCCGACATCCGCGACTCTGACGGAGCAGGTTTTTGGCTTGGCCGAGGAGGCTCCGGTGTTCTGTTAAACAACGTAGTCCTTGGCGCCTGTGGCCGAGCGGAAGATGAAGGCCGCGCTGTCTGCGGCCGAGGAGACGGAGCTGGCTTCGGTATTCCGACCTGAAACGGGTCCATAGTCCTAGCGATTTTTGGCTGGACTGACGCTTTTTTAGACCTCGCTTGATTGAACTCGTTATTCATAAGTTTTATTATACCAAGCTCTTGCTTCTAATGCAACTTGACTATTTCTCCATATATTTTATTAATGTTGCACGAAGATCTTTGACAGGGAGGACGAAAGAATCTTTGATGGTAGCAGGGCCGATAGCTTTTGTGAAACCGAGCTTTTTTGCCTCCGCAATACGCTGGTCTGGACGGAAAGCCGAGCGAATTTCTCCGCCTAGCCCAACTTCTCCAAAAACTACGTATTTTTCATTTAACTTTCGCCCCGCACAAGCGCTCGCAATCGCCATACAAACAGCTAAATCGGCGGCCGAATCTTGGACTTTTAGACCACCGACGACATTAACAAAAATATCCGATTCCGAAAGTTTTAGTTTTGTCCGGCGTTCCAAAACCGCAATTAACAAATTTAGACGGTTCAAGTCGAAGCCCGATGCCGTACGTTTTGGGTAGCCGAAATTAGTTTTATTCACAAGCGCTTGAATTTCTACGAGGACTCCGCGTGTTCCCTCGAGTGTCGCGAGAATAATCGAGCCGTCGGTGTTCTGGCGTTCTGCTAGTAGCGCCGCTGAAGGATTTTCTACTTCTTTTAGACCTTCATTCTTCGTCTCGAAAATCGCCACTTCCGATGTGGAGCCGAAACGATTTTTTACTGCCCGGACGATTTTGAATCCGCCATAGCGATCACCCTCAAAATTCAGCACTACGTCCACGAGATGTTCCAGAACTTTTGGCCCAGCTAGCGAGCCATCTTTCGTTACGTGACCGACGATTACGACGGCGGTGTCTGTCTCTTTCGCCGCGCGGATAATTAAATTACCACAATTATTAACCTGCGAAACCGTACCGGGCGCAGAAGAAATCTCATTCATTGTTAATGTCTGGATAGAATCTACGATTACGAGTTTGTAGTCTCCGGATGTGATAGTTTTCGCTATATCATTCCCAGAAGTGCTACTCGCAAAATAAAGATTATCGGAGCTCGCGCCCAACCTCGTAGCGCGGAGTTTCACTTGTCCTGCCGATTCCTCTCCGGAAATATAGAGGACTGGAACCTTCTCGGATACATAGGCACAGATTTGCATTAAAAGCGTAGACTTCCCAATCCCCGGCTGGCCAGCGAGAAGGCTAACCGACCCTTGCAAGATTCCTCCGCCAAGTACAGCGTTCAAATCTTTAAACTCGGTTTTTAATCTCGCCTTGGCGTCAGACGGAGCGATATCTCCAATTTTGTCTGGGCTTAGAGCCTTCCCGGAAGCCCGCCCCTTTAAAATGGCACTTTTCGCCATCGCCTCTTCCGCCAAGTCCTCAATCTGTTCAATCAAAGTATTCCAACTATCGCAATTGTCGCAGCGCCCAGCCCACTTCGCGAACTTCGCCCCGCAATTACTGCAAACAAAATTGGTTTTCGATTTCATATTAACTCCACTTTTCTAAATATATTTTACCAACAGCTTGTGGAAAAGTCAATGGAAAAAAGTCTTTACAAATTATTTCGCTTGTGCTAAACTGAGAGTAATAACTCCGATAGGAGTTCGTTAGAAATAAAAAGAAGGTCAAATGAAAATAAAACATATACCCGTTTTTAAATGTTTGTATTTTCGCCGTGCTTTGCCGGTGGCATTTTTGTTGCTTGGCGCTGCCTCGCTAAATTTGCTCACCTCGGCTAATTCGTACGCGCTTTACTCTATTGGTCTTTCTCGCGGCGAAGACAGTATTAAGATTACCGAGGACGGTTTGAATTTCGTCCAGCCTTCTTCTGCTGGAACTTTTGGCGCGGGTAAAGATACTATTTCTGTCACTACCGATTGTTCTGCTGGCTACAATGTTTACGTTACCGCTACTGAAACCGGTGGCACTAGCCTTGTCCGTAGTGATGTCGAATCTCCCGCCACCGAAGATACCATCCCAAGCTCTTCTAATGACCCGCTCTCTCCGGGCACACTCGCCAAAGATACTTGGGGCGTAGGCACCGACCTTTTTGCTTTCTCTAAAATTCAGGACTACAGTCTTAGCGAAAATCTCCTTACTCCGCTCTACTCTGAGAACACGAGCAAAAATCTAGACGTTTTCTACGGCGTGAAAATCTCCACCTCTAAGACCCCAGGCTCTTATAGTGGCGAAGTTCTTTATACTGCTCTCATGACCGACGCTTGTTCGCGCTACGATTTGCATTTCGACACCACCACCGCTACCACAGTGGATACTTCCATCATTAAATCCCAAAGCATCTATTTCGACTCCAATGTTGATCTCGCTCCATTCTCATCTCCGGAAGTAATTGCTAAAACCGGCTATACTCTCAGTGGCTGGAAATACACCATCGGCGACATGGATTATATCTACTCCACCATCGATAATACCAACATTAACCCTACTAGTACCAACGAAATTACTATTGCGCCAATCTGGACTGCGAACAACTACACTATTGCTTATGCTGCCGGCGAGACTGGTGGCGAATGCGATATTGCCGATGTTGACGCCACTTACGACGAAGATGTCACCCTATCTAGTACTACATGCTCCAAGTATGGCCATACTCAGGATGGTTGGTCTACTTCGTCGCCCCTAGATAATACTAGGCAGTATGAGTTGGGAGAATTCTTAGAAAAAGCTAATCTGTCTAACGTCTATGGCGATGTGGTTACGCTTTACCCGCATTTCAATGTTAATTCTCACACCCTTACCATTAATGTAGACGATGGCGATGTTATCGGCACCTCGGTTGAAACCGGAGCACAGGATTATAATACACCTCTCTCTATTGCTTGTACCCCCATCTCTGGTCACCACTGCACTGGCTGGACCAGTAGCGACACCGAGGTCGTCCCGGATGTTGCTACCGCTACGATTTCCTTTAATATGCCAGACGAAGATCTTACCTTAACCGCCGCTAGCGCAGCTAATACTTATACGATTAAATATAATGCTAATGGTGGGACTGGTACTATTACAGATCAGAGCGGACAGGCCTATGGTTCCACTACTATGCTAGCTACTAACACTTTCACTCGTACCGGACACCAGTTTAAGGGTTGGGCTTATGATGCCACATCAGACACCCCAGATTTCACTAGCGGCGAAGAGAATGTTTCGGTTAATACTCTTGCCGAAAATGCCGATGTCGTAAACACCAATGGTGGCACTATCAATCTTTATGCCATTTGGGATGTTAGCAACTACACCTTTACTTTCAACACCAATGGTGGCACCGGCGAGCCTACTCAGACTATCGCCTCTGGCACTTATGACGAGACTATCACCATGCCAGGAGATGATACTATGACTCGCAACACTTACTCTTTCGCGGGCTGGAGCCTCTCTTCTACTGCCACCACAGCCGACTATGCCCCTGATACCACTTACAATATCTCCGCTATTGCTACGAGCGCGGGCAAGCAAAATGAGGATGCCAATATTGCTATCTATGCCGTTTGGGCCGCCGATCCATACAACTTGAAGGTCTTAAACGGCGACACCGCTCATATTAGTTCTGTCTCTCCAAATACCGGCACCGATGGTATTATGAAGCCTCACGGCTCTAGCGTCACCGCCACTTGCACTCCGGTTTCTGGCTATCACTGTACTGGTTGGACCAGTAGCGATGAATCTCTCCTCTCCTCCTCTTCGTCTTCCTCCTACACTTTCAATATGCCAGTGGGCGATGTCTCTCTCACGGCGTCAGCGGCAATAAATACCTATACAATTAAATATAATGCTAACGGCGGTTCTGGCACAGTAGACTCTCAGACTGGCCAGACTTACGGCTCCACCGTCACTCTCCAATCGAATAACTTTACCAGAACCGGTTACACCTTCCAAGGCTGGGCTTATTCCTCATCCGCCTCTACTCGTGATTTCACGGCTGGTCAATCTGGAGTCTCTGTCACTACTCTCGCTACAGAAAAAGGTGTAGTGAATACCAATGGCGGCACAATTAATCTCTATGCTGTCTGGAAGGGGAATTCTTACACTATTGCTTACGCAGCCGGTAGTACTGGTGGTTCCTGCTCCATTTCTAGTACATCCGCCACTTACGGCACTTCTACTAATCTCTCTTCCTCCACTTGCTCCAAGACCGGTTACCACCAAGACGGTTGGTCTACTTCCTCTTCTTCCTCTAACTCCCTAGACTATAGCCTCGGCCAATCCGTTTCCACTCTCGCCACTTCCGGCACAATCACTCTCTACCCGCATTTCTCTGCCAATTATTATTATATATATTATAGTAGCAACGGTGGCTCTGGCTCTGTCTCTTCCCAGACTGTCTATTATGGCGATACCGTGACGCTTAGGGCTAACAACTTCTCCCGTTCCGGTTACTACAACCAAGGTTGGTCTATGTCCTCTTCTGCCTCCTCTTCGTCCTATTCCTTCAGTACTTCCTATAATGTCTCGTCACTTGTTTCCTCTGCGGGAATCACTAATACTAATGGTGGCTCCTTCTACCTCTATGCCGTCTGGAAAGGAAACTCCTACACTATCGCTTATGACGCGGGTAGTACCGGCGGTTCCTGCTCGGTCTCTAGCACTTCCGCCACTTACGGCCAGACTGCTTACCTTTCAACCACTAAATGCACCAAGACTGATTATGTCCAAGACGGTTGGTCTACCTCTTCATCTTCATCCAACCCAAAGACTTACGATATGGGCGCTTCAGTTTCTAACCTTACCACCTCTGGTACTATTACCCTCTATCCACACTTCTATTACAGTCCGACTTACACCCATAATATCTATTATTCTTCTGCCGGCATGCCGAAGTATTCTCACACTTCTAATATCTCCCGTAGCGGCACCCAGAATGGCAACTATAGTAGCAACCTTGCGACCAAAGACGTAGTGTCCTTTTCTAACGTCTCTGGCGTCTCCAAGCTCCGTGCCCAAATCACTTACGGAACAGAGGCTAACTGGGATTATCTCTATGTTTTCCAGGGTACTTATACTGGGAGTGTAAGCAAGAATATGTCCGCCAACCAACTCCAAACCTATAACGGTGGGGCCAGTAGTACGACAACAGTAACAATAGAGATTCCGGGCGACACCGCTACCTTTGCCTTCTATTCGGATGGTAGTAATGAGTATTATGGTTACTACGCTGTAGTGACTCCGCTAAATAGCTCCGGTAGTGTTATCACTGATTCCACCGGCTCGGTCTCTAGTCAATCCGGCACAGAAGGGAATAGTATCACTCTCCGCTCCAACGGCTTCTCTCGCTCTGGCTATACCTTCAAGGGCTGGTCTCTCACTGATGGCGCCTCCTCGGCTTCCTATTCCGCTAGTTCTTCCTACTCTGTCGCTTCCATCGCTTCCTCTGCTGGCGTGGCTAACACTAGCAAAGATATTACTCTTTATGCCGTCTGGCAGAGCAGTGGCGGTAGTAGTGGCGGCGGGTCCACAAGCTATAGTTCTATGCAATCTACTGCTTGTTCTAGCCTCACAACTGGTTCCACGACGACGTTGACAGACTCTCGCGATAACCAAAATTACACCGTCTACCGTTGGCCAACCTCTGGCACTGCCGGGACCAATTACCCGACCGGCATGGCTGGGCAGTGTATTATGACCAAAGATCTTTCCCTCGGTTACGTTACTGGCGGTTCCGTCACGAAGGGCAGCAACCTCACCCTCTCCACTAGCACTTCCGCCGGCTCTGGCACTATCACCGCCAGAAGCAGCTCTAGCAGCTGGTCCACCACCAACTCTGATGACAACCTTCAATATATCAACGGCACCGGTGGCACTTACGATTCTCACAGCTATTACTCTTACGGTGCTGCTCAAAAAGTCTGCCCGAAGGGCTGGAGATTGCCAACTGATAGTGAATACGCTAATATAGCTACCTTTATGGGTGGTGACACTTCTTCAGGTTCTACTAAGATTAGAAGCACTCCGTACAACTTCGTCTATGGCGGCTACTTCACCTCGTCGGGTTGGAACAGTGTGGGTAGCGACGGTACCTACTGGTCGTCTACCCAGTACTCTGACAATAGCACCAAGGGCGATATTTTGGGTTTCCGCTCGTCGGTTTTACTCACGAGCCATTATGATAAGAACTACGGCTCCTCTGTCCGTTGCATCTACGGCACCGCCTCCTCTTCCACTACCCCCACCATGCAAGACACCGCCTGCTCCAGCCTCACCACTAGCACCACCACCACCCTTAAAGACTCCCGCGACAACCAAGAATACACCGTCTACCGCTGGCCTTCCTCCGGCACCGCCGGCACCAGCTACCCAACTAATATGGCTGGCTACTGCATCATGACTAAAGACCTCTCACTTGGCTACGTCACAGGTGGCTCCATTACTAAGGGTAATAGTCTTTCCCTTAGCACTAGTACCTCCGCTGGCTCTGGGACGATTACAGTACGGACTAGCTCTAGCAGCTGGTCCACCACCAACTCTGATGACAACCTTCAATATATCAACGGCACCGGTGGCACTTACGATTCTCACAGCTATTACTCTTACGGTGCTGCTCAAAAAGTCTGCCCGAAGGGCTGGAGATTGCCAACTGATAGTGAATACGCTAATATAGCTACCTTTATGGGTGGTGACACTTCTTCAGGTTCTACTAAGATTAGAAGCACTCCGTACAACTTCGTCTATGGCGGCTACTTCACCTCGTCGGGTTGGAACAGTGTGGGTAGCGACGGTACCTACTGGTCGTCTACCCAGTACTCTGACAATAGCACCAAGGGCGATATTTTGGGTTTCCGCTCGTCGGTTTTACTCACGAGCCATTATGATAAGAACTACGGCTCCTCTGTCCGTTGCATCAAAGCCCCATAAAATGATATAATAGTACCATGAAAATCCTCGGTATCGATCCTGGCACCGGCATCTGCGGTTTTGGTGTTGTAGAAATCACTAAAACCA
>CAYRGP010000001.1:0-26659 GCA_964423995.1 uncultured Candidatus Saccharibacteria bacterium | reverse complement strand
ATCGATCCTGGCACCGGCATCTGCGGTTTTGGTGTTGTAGAAATCACTAAAACCAATCGCCCCGTCGCGCGCGACTTCGGTGTCATCACCACTCCGCCCCATACCCCGCTCCCAGATCGCTTGAAAGATATCTACGATTCTTTGCACGAAATCATCAAAGAATCCCAGCCCGACCTCATCAGCATCGAAAAACTTTTCTTCAGCAAAAATATTACCACCGGTATTTCTGTCGCCGAGGCGCGCGGGATTTGTCTGCTCGTCGCTAAACAAGAAAACCTCCCCATCTATGAATACACCCCCAATGAAATCAAAAAGACCCTGACCGGCTATGGCTCCGCCGGGAAGAAACAGATGCAGGAAATGGTCCGCATCCAGCTCGGTCTCGAGACTGTACCAAAACCCGACGACGCCGCCGACGCTCTCGCTGCTGCCATCACTCATCTTTTCTCCTCCCGTGCCGATCTCCTCGCTCCCTCGCCACACCATCTAAATTAGGTATGATATAATATATCTATGATTGCGCATATCAAAGGAACTGTCGCCGAAAAATTCCCGCCTAGCAGCTGTATTGTAGATGTACATGGCGTCGGTTATGAAGTGAATCTGACAACATTAGATTTCGAACATACCAATTTGAACGACGAAACCAAATTCTATACTTATCATGCTATTCGCGAGAATGCGGAGGAGCTCTATGGCTTTTCTACTCTTGTCGCAAAAAAGCTCTTCGAGCTTTTAATCTCCGTTCAGGGCATTGGTCCGAAGGCTAGCATGGCGATTCTTAGTCTCGCCTCTCCCGAGGACGTTCGTAATGCTATCGCGAATGCCGATGCCGCCTTCGTGGCGAAGGCTAGTGGCGTCGGGAAAAAATCCGCCGAGCGTATCATTGTCGATCTCCGCGACAAAGTCGGCACCCCTTCTCACTATGGTGCCACTGCAACTATCAAGCCAACCACTTCTGTCGCCGAAAAGGATGAGGCGCTAGACGCTCTCATCGCTCTCGGTTTCCCTCTGAAGGAGGCCTCGGCCGCTCTCCAGAATGTCGACAAAACTCTCTCGGTCGAAGATCGCGTCCGCCAAGCTTTGAAAAAATCTTAGTAATTCGTCGCCTGGATTTCGAAGTAACCCTGTGGATGCGCACAGACCGGGCATATCTCTGGCGCCTTCTCGCCTACGTAGATATAACCGCAGTTCCGGCATTTCCAGACCGTGACTTTATCGGACTTAAACACCATATCTTCGTCTACATTTTTCAAAAGTTTCGCATAACGCTCGCCGTGGTCTTTCTCAATCGCCCCCACGTTCTCGAATTTCTCGGCGATTTCATCGAACCCTTCCTCGCGCGCGGTTTCCGCGAACCGCTTATACATATCCTTATACTCGTAGTCTTCACCTGCAATCGCGTCTTCCAAATTCGCGCAAGTATCCGGTACCTCTCCATCGTGGAGCATCTTAAACCAAATTTTCGCATGCTCCTTCTCATTGCCCGCCGTTTCCTCGAAAATCGCACCGATTTGCTCGTACCCGTCTTTTTTCGCTTTCGACGCATAATACAAATATTTCGTATAAGCCTGTGCCTCCCCCGCAAAAGCTGCTTTTATATTCTCTAGGGTTTTAGAACCTGCTAATTCTTTTGCCATACTCCTCCTTATCTTATGATATAATTATATCATATATGGGCATAGAAAGACTAGTTGATACGAACACTCATGAGGAAGATAGGGAAGAACAAGTCCTAGAGAATTCCTTGCGCCCAGTTTCTTTTGCTGATTATATTGGCCAAGAGCGAATGAAAAATAATTTAAAAATTGCCATCTCCGCCGCTAAAAAACGTGAGGGTAGTACAGTTCTAGATCATATTCTGCTCTATGGTCCTCCGGGTCTCGGGAAGACGACTATGGCCGCCGTGATTGCCCACGAGATGGGCGCGAATTTCCGCGTTACTTCCGGCCCCGCTATTGAGCGCGCTGGCGATCTCGCGAGTATCCTCACGAATCTCGCCGAAGGTGACGTCCTCTTCATCGATGAAATTCATCGTCTCCGCCGCGCCGTAGAGGAAATCCTTTATTCCGCGATGGAAGATTTCAAATTAGATATCGTCATCGGCAAGGGTCCTGCCGCCAGTTCCGTTCGCCTAGATTTGCCACATTTTACTATCATTGGTGCCACCACTCGTGCTGGCGCCATCGCCAAGCCGCTCCAAGATCGTTTCGGTCTCGTCGAGCGTTTAGAGTATTATACAGAAGATGAGATTAAAAAGATTATTTCTCGCACCGCTAATATTTTAGAAACCGAAATTCGGCCGGAGGCTCTCGATTTAATTGCTGCCCGCTCGCGTCGCACCCCGCGTATCGCCAACCGCCTGACCAAGCGCGTTCGCGATTATGCCGATGTCAATGGCAATGGCATCATCGACCAGTCGGCGGCCGAGCAATCGCTCAGTCTCATGGAAATCGACGAACTCGGTCTCGACCCAGCAGACCGCAATATGCTTAATCTGATGCTTGAAAATTATGGCGACCGCCCCGTCGGTCTCTCTACTATCGCCGCCCTCACTGGCGACGAAGAAACGACTATCGCCGATTATTATGAGCCTTACCTTATGCAAATGGGTCTCATTGAGCGCACAAAAAACGGTCGTAGAATTACCCCTAAGGCCCGGGCTCATCTCGAAAAATTCCTACACACATAGCCAAATTTTCCTTGCGGAATGGTGCGCGATATGATATAATAAAGAAAAGGAAATGTCAAGGTGAAACAAGACCTCGTAAAAGTACACCATGCTAGAAGTAGGAAAGATTTTCCAAATCTGAAGCTGAAGGATGATGAGTATGTCGCTTTAGCGGTCTATCGTTCGAAACTCGGGCTTACTTTTATCTGGGGACTTGCTGCGCTCGCCATTATTCTTATTACTTTCGCCATGGTCCTCGTTACTATTAGCAGCAGCGGCCAAACCGCCGGTCTGATTAATAGCAACTCATTGCCATATTTATATATGGTCGTGCTAATTCTCTTCGCTGCGATTATCCTCATGGCCACCATCGCCACCACCGTTTACAAGGGCAACCGTCTCTACATCACAAACAAGCGCCTCATTCATTATGAACAGACTTCACTCACCGCGAAGTCTGTGAACACTATTGACCTCGTTTCCGTAGAGGATGTTTCATTCAAACAGAAGGGCATTATGGATCAATTCTTCCAGCTCGGTTCTCTGCGTATGTCCACCGTTGGCGATGAAACGACCTACACTTTCAAATACGCCGCCAAACCTACTGACGAAATCGAAACGATTTCCTACCTCATTCACGTCGCCAAAACCAGAAGAAAAATCAAGTCGTCCGACGACGACTAAACCAAGAAGAATCGTTAGGGGTTTTCGCGCAATGCGTCGGCCAACGCGCGAAAACCCCTAACGGTTCTTCTTGATATAAGCATCTTCTTTTTCTAGTTCCGCGCGAAGAGTATATTCTTTACATTTTCCATCTTCGCAGTTCGCCGGAGAATAAGTATAGTTACTACCTTCTTGCCCTAAGTTCACACCATTTGGGTCCGTGAACAACGCCGGGTCCATCACTGTAAGATTCCCCTCAGAAATCGTCTCGGGGTAATATTTATTTTGCGCGTAGAACCCTTCCTCTAGCGCATAATACATCGCATTGATAGCGATCTTTCGGTCATCGTCTCTTTGCATTGCATCGATATTAGACTTCTGGATGAAGAACAACGCGAGCGCTATCCCCGCAAAAATGACCACAATCGCAAGTTCCAAGATCGTAAAACCAGATTTCTTCTTCATAATATTATTATAGCATAAGTTATTCTGCATTGGTATGGACTGCCGTGACATCATCCAAATCATCGAGTGCGTCGAGCAGTTTTTCCAATTTTTCGGCGTTATCTCCCTCTACTGGGATATTGTTGGTCGCTACATATTGGAGCTCGGCCGAAGTTACCGTCATCCCCGCATCAACTAACGCCTGGCGGACTTTCATAAGATCAGACGGGGCAGTCACGATTTCGATTCCGTCTTCCTCTTCTGAAGCATCTTCTGCTCCCGCCTCTAGGGCGGCCATGAGGGCATCCTCTCCTTTATCGGAAATTACGATTATCCCCTTGCGCTCGAACTGGAACATCACACTCCCCGGATCGGCCATCCGCCCACCGTTTTTCGATAGGGTATTACGTACATCCGGCATCGTCCGGTTTTTATTGTCCGTCGCAACTTCGATGATAATTCCAACTCCGCCAGGGCCATAGCCTTCGTAAGTTTCCTCGACTAGCGCTGCACCCTCTTTGGAAGATACGCGCGCAATCGCCCGCTCAATATTAGCCTTCGGCATATTAGCGAGTCTGGCTTTTTCTAACACCATTGCGAGGCTCGGATTCATCGCCGGGTCAGTCCCGCTCCGCGCAGCAATCGCAATCTGATTTCCAATTTTTGTAAACAGCGCTCCGCGCTTGGCATCAACCACAGCTTTCTGCCGTTTAGTCGTCGCCCATTTACTGTGTCCTGACATAAAATTATAACTCCAATTAATGGTAGCAACGACTGGGATCGAACCAGTGACCTTGGGCTTATGAGTCCCACGCTCTAACCAACTGAGCTACGTTGCCACATATTCTTCTTCTATTCTATCATAATGCGCCAGAAAGGACAAGCTATGATATAATAGTTATATATAATATAAAGGAATTCTATATGAATAACAAAGAAATTTATAAGAAGACGCTCGGGTTCTCGCTCCGTCGTCTGCTTTGGGATACTTTCGCCTTCATCGTCTTTGGGGCGATTTGTTTTATCGGCTTTATTATCGCCGACAAAACTACTAACAACGGCCTCATCGGTCTCGGCATCGGACTGATTGTGGGGTTGATCATAGTCGCGATTATGCTCCGCTACGTTGCCTACACCTACAAAGCCGCTCAGATTGCCATGATGACTCAGGCGGTAGTAGACGGGAAGCTCCCCGAGGATATCATCGGGGAAGGGAAGAAGGTCGTGAAGGAGCGCTTCGCGACGGTCGCCGCCTACTTTGCTATTACCGGGGTTATTAAAGGTATTTTTAACCAAATCGGCCGTGGCATTACCGCTATTGGTAAAGCTGTCGGCGGAGATACTGGTAGCGCCGTCGGCAGTACCGTCTCTAGCGTCATCCAGACTATCGTCGCCTATCTTTGCGACTGCTGTCTTGGCTGGGTCTTTTATCGTAAAGATGAATCTGCCGCCAAAGCTACTTGCGAAGGCGCCGTCCTCTTCTTCAAGCACGGCAAGACTTTAGCAAAGAACCTCGGCCGCGTCTTTGGTATGAGCATTATTTCGTTCCTTATCATCGGCGGCGCGTTCTTTGGTGTTTCTTATCTTATTATGCACTGTTTCCCAGAGGCCTTCACTACCCTCGGCCGGGAAATCACTGAGGTTGCCTCTGATGCCCCAGCTTGGGTTTCCGACGCCAATACTCTGACGATTGTCTGCGCTATCATTTCCGGTGTCGTCTTCTGGTCTATCCTCCATTCTACTTTCGTCCGCCCGTTCATCCTTGTCGGTGTCCTCAGGAACTACATCAACTCCGGTGTCAATGATATTCCAGACGAAAAATCTTTCGACGAGCTTGATAGCAAGTCTGACAAGTTTAAGAAACTCCACGCCGAGCTCGGCTAAGCAAAATACTACCTAGAATCGATCAAAGCTCAATCACTTTGACTCGTGAATTTTGACCGCGGACTATTCGAATAGAAGTTTTTGCTACGTTAAAATGTTTCGAAAGCAATTTAATTAGCGCAACATTTGCCTCGCCATCATGTGCTTTCGCTCGTAAATACACCGTATACGCCCCCTCGCCCGTTTGGACGATTTTCTCCTGGCTCGTACCCGGCTTAACTGTAATTTCTAATTTCATTATCAAATTTCCTGGCGGAAGAGGCGGAATGTGGATCTCGCGCTACGCGCTCGATTCGAACCCGCAAATTTCCTGGCGGAAGGGACAGGATTCGAACCTGCGAGGCTTTTGACCTGACGGTTTTCAAGACCGTTGCCTTAAACCACTCGGCCACCCTTCCGCGAACTATTATAACATAATTCTTAGATTGCCAAAACGCTGATTGCGTCTAAAATTACGTATATACTAAAAGCATATGTGATATAATATAATATATGGGTATTTTTACTGCGATTCTGTTAGGTATTGTTCAGGGTTTAACGGAGTTTATCCCCGTTTCTAGCTCCGGGCACCTAGAGATAATTCAACAAATCATCGGCGGTCGTGCCGACGATTTCCATCTTTTTATCGAGCTAATTAATCTCGGTACCGTCATCGCCCTTATCATTTTCTTCCGGAAACGTATCCTAGGAATTTTGAACGACATCTTCAAGAAAAAGAATTATAAACTCGCGATTAATGTCATCATCACTTGTATTCCGGCTGGTATCGCCGGATTGCTCCTCAGCGATTTTATCGAGAGCAACGCTTTCTTCTCTTCTCTTTACACTGTCTCGATTGCGATGCTTGTTGTCGGTGTTCTGATGGTGGCATCTAGTAAGCTCCCGCATATGTCGAAATTAAAAGACGAGAACAAATTATCCAAACCTCGCGCGCTTTACATCGGTCTGGCGCAGGTCTTCGCGCTGATCCCGGGCGTCTCGCGCTCTGGTTCCACTATCCTTGCCGGCCGCGCAGTCGGCCTTTCGGCGGCTTCGGCGGCGGAATATTCCTTTTTGGTTTCTATTCCGTTGATGCTCGCGGTCTGCGGCAAATCTCTCATCTCCGGCACTACTCGCACATATCTTTTCAATAACCTCGGTCCGCTCCTCCTTGCGAATCTTTTCGCACTCATTTTCGGCCTCATCGCCTTGAAACTTGTCATGGACTATGTCAAAAAACAGGATTCGCTCCGCGCCTTCGGCTTCTACCGCATTATTCTGGCCAGCGTCGTGCTTATCTACCTATTGATTCAGTAAAATTTACACTGCTTCTCGCCTCTGATAGAACTCCGGTCGGAGCATAAGGGGAATAAGGGTTGCATTAGTTTGGAATCTTTGCTATACTAGAGCGCGTTGGCTCGTAAAATTCAGTGACTGGTCGTTGAGCCAAGAATTAAATAGGAGATTAAAATTTAGGATTATGCGTATCAGACTAAAGCGGGGTTTATCATCACGTCAGAAGTCAAAGTACAAGCTTCCGCCTGCCCCATGGCAGGAATTTATCGAAATCTAATTTCGATTCGTACATTCGCTTAGGCCATCGCCTAAGCGATTTTTCGTGGCTCGATACCTAGGAGGAGGTTGTAGCTTTTGTAAAAGTTACAACCTCCTCCTGATTACGTCCCCTAGCGACGAATCTTTCTCGAAATCGTCTTTCGGATAATACCCCATCAATATCCCCAAAATTTCTTTATAATTCAAAGTCCCTACCAATTGCCCCTGTTTGTTCACTACTATGAAGAAATAAAAATGCGTCCGAAGAAACGCCGCCATCGCTTGCTCCAGGGAATAATCATCGCGAAGATAGCAGACTCTCGGCTCCAAATATTTTTCCGCCGTATCATTCTCGCGAATCTCCAACGAATTCAGTCGGTCTGTCGTCAAAGTACCAATGACTTGTCGCCCACTTTCGTCCACTACCGGAAAAACCGAAGTCCCAGATTTGTACAGTCTATCCAGTGTTAGCGGCCCCAAAAAATCGCGCACGTTCACGAACACCACTTTCTCGCGCGGTGTCATCACATCCGCAACCCGGAGATTTTTAAACTCCATCGCTGCAATAATCATCATGCGCTCCTTCTGCGAGAGTACGTCGTCCGGCAAATCTCGCATGATTTCGATAAATTCTTTTAGCGTTTTGACTTGTGTCATGATATAATAGAGTTAACAATTATTAGAGTATATTATAACATATTTTAAGCGAGGAATAAAGTATGAAAAGAAACAGTAACACCCCTATCATTATTGCGATTTTCGCGGCCGGCATCTTAGCTTTGGTAGGTCTGATTTTCGCCAGTCTCATCTTGAACCATCAGAATCAGGTCAATTACGACGATTATAATTTTAACAGTTACATCGGGCCGAACGAGTTTAATGGCGAAATCGGCGACCATGTCAAGGGCAACAAAGATAAGGCTAAGGTCTTCATCGTGGAATATGCTGATTTCCAGTGCCCGGGCTGCGCCTCCTTAAACAATTACGTCAATAAAATTCCAGAGAAATTCAACGATGAGGTCGGGGTAATTTATCGCAACTACATTATGACTTACCACCAGAATGGTACTGCCGCTGCTTGCGCTGCTGAGGCTGCCGGTCTCCAGGGCTATTGGCAGAAAATGGGCGATTTACTCTTCTCTAATCAGGCTAGCTGGCAGTATGCCGATATCGACGAGCGTACAGACTACTTCGTCTCATATTTCAAAACCGCTTCCAATGGCGAGGGGGATGTCGACAAGTTTAAAAATGACATGAATTCCAGAGCGGTCAACAAGAAAATCAAATTCGATCAGGATATTGCCGATAGAATTGATGTCCCGGGGACTCCATCGTTATATTTGAACGGCGAGCGGTTAGATTATTCTTCCACCAAGACCGAAGACGAGTTCTTTAAGTTTCTCCATGATAAGATCGACCCTCTCTTGAAAGATTCTAAATAATATGGTATGGTAATAGCTATGGAAAGAAGAAAATCTTTAGAGTTGTCACATTATCTTGGTCAAAAAGTCATGGTAGAGGGATGGGTGAATTCCCGTCGCGATCATGGTGGTCTTATCTTCATTGATCTTCGCGATGACCAGGGTATCATTCAGTTAGTTGTTACTCCCGATACAAAAGATAGTTTCAGCCTCGCCGAGACTGTTCGTGACGAGTTCGTTTTAAAAGCCGTCGGCACCATGCGCGAGCGTGCTGAAGATTTGAAAAATCCGCATATTGAGACTGGCGATATTGAGCTAGTTGTAGAAGAATTGACTCTACTAAATCGCTCTGAGCCTCTGCCGGTCAATACTCATGATGACGGCCCAGAAACTGGGGAAGAGCTACGCCTGAAATATCGCTACCTTGATCTTCGCCGCCCCTCGATGCAACGCCTCATTAAAAAGCGTTCAGAATTTTATCAGATTCTCCGGAAATACATGATTGACCGTGAATTTGTTGAGGTCACAACGCCAATTTTAGCCAATTCTTCGCCAGAGGGCGCGCGCGATTTCCTCGTCCCTTCACGTCTTAAAAGCGGCCTTTTCTACGCTCTCCCTCAGGCCCCGCAACAGTTCAAACAGCTCTTAATGGTCGGCGGCGTACCGCGTTATTTCCAGATTGCCCCTTGTTTTCGCGATGAGGACCCTCGGGCCGATCGGCTCTACGGCGATTTTTACCAGTTAGACCTCGAGATGGCTTTCGTAGAGGATGGCGAGACCATTAGAAAAGAGATGGAACCTTTGATGATTTCCCTAGCTACAGAATTTGGCCACAGGAAATTAGAAATCAGCTCGAATTTTGCTAAAAAATTCATCGCAGAAGGTAGCAATATCCCACGCATCCCGTATACAGAGGCGATGGAGGTCTACGGCGTAGATAAGCCAGACCTTCGCTACGGTATGGAACTAATAGAATTAACCGAGGTATTTAAAGACACTGAATTTAAAGTCTTTAAGACCCCTTGCGTGAAGGCTCTCTGCGTGAAAAATGGCGCTAGCCTTTCGCGCAGCCAGATTGATGGTTTTACGGACGAAGCTAGAAAGCTCGGCGCTGGCGGTCTTGCCTATATCATTTATGAAAATGGCGTTGAGAAATCTCCGATTGCTAAATTCTTAAAGTCAGAAGAGCTCGCTAAAATTAAGGAATTAACTGGGGCAGAGGATGGTGATGCTGTCTTCTTCGGCGCAGATGAGCGCGAACAAGTAAACAAAGTCTTAGGCCAGCTCCGGATTTCTTTCGCCAAGCATTTTGATCTTGCTAGCAAAGATCAAGTCGCTTTCTGCTGGATTACCGATTTCCCATTTTACGAGTGGAATGATGGCGAAGAAAAATTAGACTTCGGCCACAACCCTTTCAGTATGCCGAAAGGCGGCATGGCGGCCCTAGAAAGCGCCAAAACTGATGAAGACAAGCTCAAAATCGTCGCCGACCAATACGATTTCGTGATGAACGGCATTGAAATTTGCTCCGGCGCAGTGCGAAATTACAGCCCGGAGATTATGTACAAAGCTTTTGGTCTGCTCGGTTACGACGAAAAATACGTCGAGGCTCGCTTTGGTGGGATGCTAAACGCTTTCAAATTCGGCGCCCCGCCCCATGCCGGCTGCGCCTTCGGCATCGACCGCATTTTCATGGAGCTGATGGACGCGAAATCCATCCGTGATGTCGTCGCCTTCCCGAAAAACGGCTCCGGCATCGACCTCATGATGAATTCACCATCGGAAGTTGACGAATACCAACTAAAAGATCTTCATATTCAACCTACTGAAGAAGAATAAGTACCAAACTGTTTCTGAGGGGATACGGAGTCACGACGAGTATTAGCGCCGCGCCCCCGCGACGGCGGGCGGCGCGGACGCGCCCCGAAGAAACAGTTTGATACTTATTCCGCTCTGGACTTTTTGAAGCAAAAGTAGTATAATAGTACGAGTTTTTAGGAGTAGTATGCAAGGCGACAAGATTGAAATTCGCGGCTGTAGACAGCATAATTTGAAAAATATTGATGTCGACATTCCGCGTGATAAGTTAGTAGTTTTGACTGGTCTTTCTGGCTCGGGCAAATCGAGTCTAGCTTTTGATACTATCTACGCCGAAGGTCAGAGGCGCTATGTCGAGAGCCTGTCGAGCTACGCTCGGATGTTTCTTGGTGTGATGGATAAGCCCGATGTTGATACTATTAATGGTCTTTCTCCGGCCATCTCGATTGATCAGAAATCGACCAGTAGAAACCCGCGCTCCACTGTTGCCACCGTCACCGAGGTTTATGACTATCTCCGCCTCCTTTTTGCCCGTGTCGGAGTCCCGCATTGTCCAATTTGTCATAGCGAGGTTTCGAGGAGGACAGATGAAGACATTGTGGAGGAAGTCATGAAACTCCCGCTTGGCTCTAAGCTCATGCTCTTAGCCCCGATTGTTCAGCAGAAAAAGGGCGAGTTCCAACATATCCCCGAACAATATATCGCCAAAGGTTTTTCGCGTGTCCGCGTGGATGGCATTGTTTACGCCCTCGATGAATTCCCGGAATTAAAAAAGCAAGAAAAGCACGATATCGAAATCGTCGTGGACCGTTTTATTTTAAGCCCAGATTTAAGGAGCCGCATTGCGGGCTCGATCGAACAGGCTTTAGAGCTCGGCCAAGGCATTATCCATCTTTTGAAAATTACCGATAATTCTACTGCTGTCGACCAGAATCCGACTTCAGAAAACACCGAGATTTACACTTATTCTCAGCGCTATGCCTGTCCGAACCACCCCGATGTAATGATTCCAGAATTGGAGCCGCGGCTTTTCTCTTTTAATGCCCCCCAAGGCGCCTGCCCGACCTGCACCGGCCTCGGTACACGCATGGAGGTCGACCCAACTCTCGTTTTCAATGAGAATCTCACTATCGCCGAGGGTGGCATCCGCCCGTTCAACCGTGTTTCCCAAGATTCTTGGTGGCTCCGCCGGCTCGATGCCGTCGGCAAAAAGCATGGATTCGATGTCTATACCCCAATTGGACAGTTGTCGGAAGAGACTAGACATCTCATTCTCTACGGCACCGGCGACGAGAAATACCGGGTCTTAATTGGTGGCTCCGGGAAATTCTCTAAGGGCACGACCTACGAGACTACTTACGATGGTGTCATCCCGACTTTAGAGTGTCGTCACCGAGAGACTGATTCTGATTTTATCAGAAAAGATATTGAGCGCTTTATGCGCATCAAAAAATGCCAAACCTGCCAAGGTGCGCGGCTAAAGCCGGTCGTTTTGGCGGTCACAGTTCATAATCTGAATATTGTCGACATTTGTAGCTTAGACGTCGATCATACTTTAGAACTATTAGATGGAGATTTCGGCTTTACGGAAGATGAGCTCCAAATTGCCGGTCCGATTATTAAAGAAATCAAAGAACGTGTGAAGTTCATGCAAGATGTCGGGCTAGGTTATATGGAACTCGGGCGTGCTGCCAACACTTTGTCCGGCGGCGAGGCGCAGAGAATTCGTCTGGCGACCCAAATCGGCTCTGGCTTACAAGGGGTGCTATATGTTCTCGACGAGCCTTCCATCGGCCTCCACCAGAGAGATAATGACAAGCTCATCGCTACCTTGAAACATCTAAGGGATTTGAAAAATACCGTCCTCGTAGTCGAACACGATGAAGATACTATGCGTTCCGCTGATTATCTGATTGATATCGGTCCAGGGGCGGGTGTAAATGGGGGCGAGGTGGTCGCTGCTGGCACTCCGGAAGAAGTCATGCAAAATCCTCATTCCATCACTGGTCGCTACCTCTCCGGCCAAGAAAAAATCAATACTCCGAAAAAGCGTCGCAAGGCCAAAATGGGCTTGGAGCTAGTCGTAAAAGGCGCCCGCGAAAACAACTTAAAAAATATCGATGCGCATTTCCCGCTCGGCGTGATGACTGTAGTTTCTGGCGTTTCTGGCTCCGGCAAGTCCACGCTCGTCAACGAGATTTTAGCAAATGAACTTCTAGCGCGTCTCCATCGCGCCCAGACTGTGCCAGGTACCCATGATAGTATCGAGGGAATTGAGAATTTGGATAAGTGTATCGTCATTGACCAATCGCCTATTGGCCGCACGCCGCGCTCCAATCCGGCGACTTACACCGGCGTCTTTAACCAGATTCGCGAACTCTACGCCCATCAGCCAGAGGCGGAGCTCCGCGGCTATAAAGCCGGCCGTTTCTCTTTCAATGTGAAGGGTGGCCGTTGCGAGACTTGCCAAGGTGACGGCGTCAATAAAATCGAGATGCATTTCCTTCCAGATGTTTATGTGACTTGCCCAGCCTGTCATGGACGCCGCTATAATCGCGAGGCGCTAGAAATTAAATATAAGGGTAAAGATATTTCTGAAGTTCTAGATATGACCATTGATGAAGCTGTAGAATTCTTCGCTAATATTCCGAATATTACTCCGAAACTTCAGACTTTGCAAGAAGTCGGTCTCGGCTACGTTCGTCTCGGCCAACCCGCCACGACTTTTTCCGGCGGTGAGGCCCAGAGAATTAAACTAGCCACCGAGCTCGCTAGGCGTTCCACCGGCAAAACCCTCTATATTCTCGATGAGCCGACCACCGGTCTTCACACCGCCGACGTGAAAAAGTTGCTAGCAATTCTAAATAAGCTCGTTGATGGCGGGAATTCTATGATTGTGATTGAACATAATCTTCATGTGATTAAGTCCGCCGACTGGATTATTGATATGGGCCCCGAAGGCGGCGAGGGTGGTGGCCAGATTATCGCCACCGGCACCCCAGAATCTCTGGCCAAATCCGCCAACACCCCGACCGGCGAATATTTAAGAACCGTTCTCTAACTTTTGGGCATGAAAATACCCCCGGCCTAGGCCAGGGGTAGAGCTTAGTCGACGTTACTTTTTATAGCAAACTCATCCGGTGTGTAGCAATTGACAAAGCTATCAATTGCTGCTTGGAAATCGGAAACTTCCACTGCTTTCGGATCGCTGTAAGCACAACAAGTAATATCGCAGGCTAAGAATGGCAGACGATTCTCGGTTTCTTCTGATCGAGTATTCCACCTAGGATGGAAGGTAGTCCAACCAACCAAGCACTCCGCATCGATGTCTGACCTGTCAGGCTCATCCATCAGTGTAAAATCCACCGAATAGAATTTGCCTTTCTCGAACGCCCTTGCTTGAAGTTCTGTCAAGCCTTCAGAGTCATCCACCTCACGTCTTATAGACATGAAGATGTTTCCATTCCAGGCTGATCCCTTGTCGTGCCCGGTGTCGTTCATCAAGTTGATAGTATCCTCAAACTCCTCGCTTTCAAGAAACTTCTGGATACGGTTGTGCAGCCGTGTGTAACCTTTCCTACCCAAATCGTCAAATGTCATATTTTTACCTCCTTGACAAAAAAATTAAAGAACCACTACTACCAGTCATTATACCACATTTATGAATAAAATCAATAGTTGTATTTTCTACTATTCCCTAAGTGGAAGTTTTTATGCTAAAATGTTACTATGAGTAATGTGTTAATAATTGGGAACGTCCACCAAGATGTCTACCTTCGTCTTGATGAACGGCAAAACAAATTCGAGACCGATGATCAGGGCACACCGTGGCTCGATCTTGGCTTTAATGGTAGCACACATAAATACGTCAAACAAACCGCGGTCTACGCCGGCGCTACGGTGGCACTAGAGGTGTTGAATCGCATGGATATTAATACCAAAATCGCGGGCTCTCTTGCCGAGTTTAAAAATGGCGGGATTACCCCTGGCGAGCAGGAAATTAAAACCACTCGTTACATCCTCTGTAAAGATAATAAGATTGCCTATTTTGTCCCCGAAAACCGCGAGGATACTAAGTGGTACAATCCAGTTGACCCAGTTGATTGGATTTTCATTGATCGCTCCGCGAAAATCACCCCAGATTTCGTGAGAGAGCTGAAGGGTTTCCTCTCGATGTCCTCTCATACGAAGGTAGTAGTCTATGCCCCGAAAGAAATGACCGATGCCGACCGCGAGCTTGTCGAGATGGCGAATCTCGTTTTCTCGGATGGCTTGCTCACTGGTACGAAATATTATGGCTCAGTCTGCCAGATTTCCGATCACGAAATCGTTTTTGGCGACTCCAAGCTCATTTGGTCCGCCGAAAACGCCGATTTGATGACACATCTTACCTTGTATTCTATCGTTGCCGCCACCGTCTTCGGCGCACTCCTTAAGGGGAAGACTATTGACGACGCTATTATGATGGGCCGGGATAACGCTCTCCGTTCTTCTCTTAGCGGTACGATGCCACTCGAGAAACTAGAAGAGATGCTTTCGGTCGCGCGCTCAGAAGAGGCCGATACCGCAATGATCGCGCGGACTTTAATGGCTCCGATGAAAGGCATTCTCGCCGCCGACGAGTCTGGCGGCTCCATCCATAAGAAATTCGAAAATATGCGCATCCCGGATGATGAGCAGCATCGCCGCGATTATCGCAACATTTTCTTCACTACTCCTGACTTAGAAAAATATGTTTCTGGCGTCATTCTTTTCGACGAAACTGCCCGCCAGAAGGCCGACGATGGCCGCGACTTTGTCTCTTTCCTTACCTCTAAGGGCATCGTCGCTGGTATTAAGGTAGATCAGGGCCTAGAGAATTTCGAAAATTCCGAGGAAAAATATACCAAGGGTCTCGATGATTTGCCGGCTCGCCTCGCGGAATACTATCAGATGGGACTTCGGTTCTGTAAGTGGCGCTCCGCCTTCGAGATTGGGCCGGGCCGCCCGTCCGACATGGCGATCGAGCGTAATTGTAGCGATCTCGCCAAATACGCCCGTATCTGTCAGGATGCTCGGATGGTCCCGATTGTTGAACCAGAGGTAGTTTATGATGGTAATTACACCATCAAACAGAACGCTGAGGTGACCGCCAAAATCTTAGATACTCTCTTTGACGCATTAAATCGCGAGAAAGTCCGCTTAGATCAGTGTATTTTGAAAGTTAATATGATTATTGCCGGGAAGCAATACCCAATCCCGTCTTCTAAAGAAGAGGTCGGTCGCGCTACCGCCGAGGTTTTGCGCACTCATGTCCCGCAGAGCTTAGCCGGCATCGTCTTCCTCTCTGGCGGCCAGACTGTAGTCCAGGCTACCGAGAATCTCCAGGAAGTCACGAATAATGGCCCCTTCCCTTGGCCGGTCACCTTCTCGTTCGCCCGCGCTCTCCAAGAGCCGGCCCTGACTGCTTGGATGGGGAACAACGAGAATTCCGATACTGCTCGCGAGGCTTTCCGTCAGCGGCTCATCGCGAACGCAGATGCCTTGCGCAAGAAATAGAGCCTTACCCCTTGCCAAATTCAGTAAAGTAGGGTAAAATATATGGAAGTTAAAGTTATAAAGGAAAAATATGGCAGAAATCAAGTTGTCCCTAGAGAAACGTGAGCTTGCTGGCAAAAAACTAGCTGCTCTACGCGATGCTGGTAAAATCCCGGCCGTGATTTATGGTGGTGACGCTGAGCCGAAGATGGTTCAGGGTGAGTATAATGAGATAGAGAAAGCTCTACATCTTGCCGGCTACCACTCCACGCTCGACCTTACCGTAGATGGCAAGGCCCAGCTCGCAATCGTGAAAAATGCAGATATTAACCCAGTTAGTCGCAAGATTGTCAATGTCGAATTCCAGGCTGTCTCTGCAGACGAGGTCATTGAGGCTACTACCCCAATCGAACTCATCGGCTTTGAGACCTCTGAGGCGAACAAACTTCACTACGTTATCCTTCAGGTCATTGAGGAGATTGAGGTCAAGGCGAAACCTGCCGACCTCCCAGAGAAGATTACTGCCGATGCCTCCAAATTCGCGACTCTTGATGACAAGCTAACTATTTCCGATCTCCAGTTGCCGAAGGGTGTAGAGCTCGCAGACAAGGAGCTATCAAAGGACCAAGTCGTCGCTAGTATCTACGATCCGGCCGCCGAGGCTGCTGCTCGTGAGGCCGAGGAGGCCGCTGCTGCCGCTGGCGAGACCACCGAGGCTGCTGATGTCCCGTCCGACAATGGCCAAAAGCCAGAGGAGACTGAGGGGTCTGCCGCCAAAGAAGATAATAAATAGTCTTAGGAAAAGAGCCTTAGGGGGAGGCTCTTTTTGCATAACTTCTTTACGAAACCTAGTAAAAATGTTATAATTATAGCATGCAATATCTGGCTGTCTTAGGACGTGAACCTCAAATTTCGCTCGCAGAGCTTGCGGCGCTTTTTGACTGCGTAGAGCAAAAAAGCCCCGAAATCGCGGTTTTCTCTAGCGGAACCGAACCGGAGATAGACCGTCTCGGTGGCTCTCTAAAACTAGCAAAAAAGCTGGAAAATATATCACCAGAAGAATATTTATCTATTCTTCCAGAGGGCAAAATCACATTAGGGCTCTCAGATTACACCTACGGCAGTAAAAAATATTCACGTAGTGATATAAAAAATATATCAAGATATGGAATCAAAATAAAGCAAGCATTAAGGGAAAACGGCCGTTCTGTCCGTCTCTTGCCGAATTCTGCGCCGGTTATTTCTACCGCCGCTGCCCATCATAACGGCCTCGGTCGCCACCCTAAAAAAGTGGAATTAATTAAATTTAAAAATGATTGGTATATCTCTATCGGCTCCCAAAATATCTCCGCTTACCGCGACCGCGACCAAGCTCGTCCGGCTCGCGATGCCAAAGTTGGTATGCTCCCGCCGAAACTCGCTCAAATCCTCATTAATCTCTGTGGTCCACTCCCAGAAGACACCACAATCCTAGACCCGTTTTGTGGTACCGGCGTCGTTCTCCAAGAGGCCATCCTCATGGGCTATCGCGCCTACGGCACCGACAAAGACGCCAGGATGGTCGAATACACCGAAAGAAATCTCCGATGGGCCGAAGAAGAGGTACAGGGGGTTCTTCGGGGCGCGTCCGCCCGGCCCGTAGGCCTTCGGCCTTCCGCGTCCCAAGGGGCGGTCGCCACGGGCGGGCGGCGCTACTACTCGCGCTGCCGCGCTCCGTACCCCCTTCAGAACCCCCATGTACCTCTTCTGGGCGTAGGAGATGCTACGACGTTTAGTTGGTTCGGCAAGGCTGTAGGGCCTTTTGCGGAGGATACGGAGTTACGACGAGTAGTAGCGCCGCGCCCCCGCGACGGCGGGCGGCGCGGACGCGCCTCCGCAAAAGGCCCTACAGCCTTGCCTATACCACCTTTAGCCATCGCTTCAGAAATCTACCTTGGACCTCCTATGTCTAGCCCTCCTACCGAGATAAAGCTAAAAGAGGTAAAACAGTACTGTGGCGCAATTCTGACGGGCTTTTTGAAAAATCTCCGCCCCCAGATTACCGAAGACACCCCAATCACTCTAGCCATCCCCGCTTGGCGCAGGCGAGACGGTAGTTTTGAACGCCTAAAAACCGTTGACGAAATCGAAAAACTGGGGTATAATGTAATGAATCAGAGTGAGGGCGGTCTTCTGTACGCCAGAGAAAATCAGATCGTTGCTCGCGAAATAATAGTATTAAGGAAAAAGTAGTATGTCACACGTAAAAGCTGGCGGTACCGCCAAAAATATCCACAATAATGCTGGTCAGCGCCTTGGCGTCAAGCGTTTTGGTGGCCAGAAAGTTAAGAATGGCGAGGTAATCGTTCGCCAGACTGGCAGCACGAAAATCGCTGGCCCGGGGACTTATATGTCTCGCAACTTCACTATCCATGCCGCAAAAGACGGTGTCGTGACTTTCGTCAAGACGAAAAAGACCCACTTCTCTGGGAAATCTTTCCCTCGCGTGCGTGTAGAAGTTCGCTAGTATCGGTATTATAACGAATCGGCCATCTCTAGGGCCGATTTTGTTATGTTATAATATCTATATGGAAGAGCCACGTTTTACTGTTACTGAATTTGTAGATGTTGTAAATCAGACATTAGATTATGCCTACCCTACCGCCCTCGTCGAAGGTGAGGTGTCAGAATATAAAGTTAATCAAGGAAAATGGGTTTTCTTCAGCCTTAAAGACGAAAATACTAGCCTCCCTTGCTTTATCCCTTTATTCCAACTCAAAGTCCCGCTAGATGACGGTATGAAAGTAATCGCGCGCGGATGCCCAAAACTCACTAAGCAAGGGAAATTCTCTTTCACAATTAGGCAGATTATGCCCGTCGGAGAAGGCAGTATTAAAAAAGCCTACGAAATGCTCAAGAAAAAATTGGAGAAAGAAGGCCTTTTCGCCCCCGAAAGAAAACGTCCGCTCCCCGAGAATCTAGTCAAAATCGGCGTGATTTCCAGTACTGGCGCCGCCGGCTACGCCGATTTTTGTAAAATCATCAACGCTCGTTGGGGTGGACTAGAGATTCAAACGGCGCACACTCAGGTTCAAGGTATTGATGCTCCCATGCAGATAATCCGCGCTCTGAAATATTTCAATGAAAAATCTGAGGTCCAGCTCATCGCTATCATTAGAGGTGGCGGTTCGGCCGATGACCTCTCCTGCTTTAACGACGAAGCGCTCGCTCGCGAGATTGCCGCCTCGAAAATTCCGGTCATCACCGGTATCGGACACGAGGTTGACGAATCTCTCGCCGATTTAGTGGCGGATCTTCGCGGCTCTACTCCGTCCAATGTCGCCGAGCTTATCACCCCAGATAGACGGGCCGTTTCCGCCAAAATCGCACAGAATGTCAAATCCGCGCGCTCGCAAGTCTGCCAAGCCCTAATTAACACTTACGATATTGTAGAGCGCTATTGCAGTGATGCCAAGGCCAATTTAGGAACGCGTATCGATGCCGAGATTGCCAATGTCGCCTCTAGAATAAAACTGATCGAGCGCCTCAACCCCGAAAACGTCCTAAAACAGGGCTATGCTATCATTTCCGGCAAGCTTACCATTGGAGAGGAAGTAGAAGTCATAACATTAACCCAAATTGCTAAAGCCGAGATAATTAAAACGAAAGAAAGGAAATAATATGCCAAAAGATACTAAAGCAAAGACTATCAACCAGAAAATCGCCGAGCTCGACGAGCTCACCAACTGGTTTTACAGTGATGATTTTAAGCTAGATCAGGCTACCGAAAAATACCAAGCTACGCTCAAGCTCGCTCAAGAAATCGAAAGTGATTTAAAGAACCTCAAAAATGAAATTGCAGTGATTGACAAAGATTTCACTAAAGATTAAAATAATAGTAATGGATAATAATTTTCAACCAACTTTTAGTCCTGGTCCCGGCCCCTCTCAGACCCCGAGCCCAGCTCCCGCCGCAGACATGGCGAACCAGCCATATTCCCACTCTGCTACTACCCCCTTACAGGGGAACCAAGTTATCCCTAAGGACGCTTTAGAGACCCAGAAAAATCGTTCGATTCTCTGGATTATCGTAACCGTAGTTAGTGTTTTGACCGCCCTGACTTTCATTGGTCTCTTCATCTGGATGTATAGCAAATGGAGCGATGCCGATACTAATGTTAATGGCCAGATAGATAGAGCCGTAGCGATTGCGCGGAGCGAGGCTATCGCCGAAACTGAGCAGACTTTCGAGGAACGCGAGAAATACCCATACAAAATGTTCTCCGGCCCGGCTGATCTTGGTAGCTTGACCTTCGAATACCCGAAAACCTGGAGTCTCTACGAAGAAGAGGACGCCTCTTCTGGTAACAGCGAGTTTTCCGCTTATTTGAATCCAGACAAAGTTCCGCCAGTAAATAGCAACAACCCGATTGCGCTCAGAGTAAAAATCTTCAATGAGGGCTACGATAGCTACATCCAGAGCTACCAGAGCAAAGTAGAAGATGGCACCATGACGCTTACTGTTGCGCCGGTTGGAGGGGCGAACGCCAATATTTACAAAGGTCTTTTAGAGAACGATTTTCAGGGTATCGCCGCCGTTCTTAAGATTCGCGATAAGACCGTCGTCATCCAGACTGATGCGCTCGTTTTCGAAAATGATTTCAACAAAGTCCTAGAAACTGTGAAATATAATTCTTAGCTTGCACTGTCTTTTCTAAGGGGCGCATTTTGTGCTATAATATTACTATGACAAGCGAGGTAAATGGAGTTTTAGTTGCAGCGCATGAATTGAAGGGGCCCTTATGTCTTTTGCGCCAGCTCGCTTTTTCTCTTGAGTATGCCGATTCTGATTCTGAACGTCGGAAAATTCAGGAAGAGATGATTGATGTTTCTGACCGCGCCATTAAGCAAGTCAATGATCTCACGCGTATTTCTAGCGTAGAGTCTGGTCTCTTTGACTTAGAGCCGGTGGCGATTCGTTCGGTTTGTAATGATGTTACAGATGAGCTCCGCGAGCTCTTCCGTGCCAACCATAAAAACATTAAGCAACAGTATCGTAACCGTTCACGTCTCGTTGTCGGTAATCGCGATCTGATTCACTCGGTAGTTTACAATTTCTGCATCAACGCCTTGCATTATTCCGAGGATGAAACAGCTAGTTTTCTTACGGTTTATGACCATGGCAACCGCGTCCGCCTAGAAGTTCGAGATTATGGTCCGGCTCTACCGATGGATGTTTGGCGCGCCATGAGACAGGGGTGGATTGAGCAGCCTACTTCTATCGCGATGCGCCCGGGCTCTTCTGGCCTCGGCCTCTATATTGCCTCCAAATTCTCTAAGGCGATGAATGCCCCCGTTGGCGCAGTTCGCCATCGTGATGGTACTAGTTTCTTTGTAGAACTACCGGCTTCGAGACGGGGAAGTTTGTTCTCATGATTTATCTCATAGACGATGATATTAATATGGCGCAGTGTTTATCCCGGTATTTGCGCCCAGAAAAGACTCGGATTTTTTCGAATGCCATCGATGCGATTAATCATATCGACGAGGATGCGCCGAAGCTAATTTTCCTAGATGTTCTCCTAGATGGCCCGGATGCTTTTACCTTCCTCAACGAAATTGCCTCGTATGAAAACACCGCCCAAATCCCTGTTGTGATTGTCACATCTCTAAAACTCAAGGCTGCCAACTTAGCGCCGTATGGGGTAAGGAAAGTGCTAAGCAAAGAAAATCTTACCCCAGAGGATGTTAAATCATGTCTGAGTCTGATTTAAAAACCGAGGCTTTTGTCTTGCGCCGCACGAATTACGGCGAGGCCGACCGTATTCTTAATCTCTTAACTCCTGAAGGTAAAATTTCTTGTTTGGCTAAAGGCGTACGCAAAGAAAAGTCCAAGCTCGCCGGCGGAATCGAGCTTTTTACGCTCAGCCAAGTAGTTTTACACCAAAACCCAAAATCTGATCTGCGCCTCTTAACTTCCGCTAAAATGCGGGTGTTTTATGAGCGTCTACTAATTGACCTAGATCGTTTAGAACTTGCCTCAAAAATCATCAAAGAGCTAAGTCGTATCACCGATCAAGTGGATAGTCCCGAGTTTTTCGGATTGATGAAACAATCTTTGGAGGGCCTAAATCAAGGCTTGAATCTGACACTAGTCGAGGCTTGGTTTAATTTTAATCTAGCCCGTATTAAGGGTGAACAAATTAATCTTTTGAGCGATGTCGACGGCGATAAGCTGTCTCCGGATATGTATTATGTTTGGGACGCTACCGAGCAGGCTTTAAGGCCTCTATCTAGCGGGAAAATCGGGGCCGATGAAATCAAAATTATGCGCCTAATGCTAGTCAGTCCGCTCGAGCTAATTTCCCGTATCAAAGGGGTTGAAAAACAGCTGAGCGAGATTGAATATATCTCCAAATCTGTGATATAATTATAGAAATAATTGTAGGAGAAAATCATGGCAGATTTTAACAAAATTTTAAACGCTGGCGATTACGAAAATGGGGAAATTAATGTTGTTGTAGAAATCCCGACAGGCTCTAATCACAAGATTGAGTGGGATCGCGACAACGCTTGCTTTATGCTCGATCGGGTCGAGCCAATGGCTTTTGCTAAGCCATGTAATTACGGTTTTATTCCGCAGACTCTGGACGAGGATGGAGATGAGCTCGACGCTCTTATTATTACTGACCAGCCTCTCACCACCGGTATCTATCTTACCGCAAAGGTTCTTGGGGTGATGAAATTCGTCGATGACGGTGAGGTCGACGACAAAATCATCTGTGTTCCGGCCGACGATCGTAATAATGGCGATTGCTACAGCTCTCTATCGGATTTGCCGAAACGGACTCTGGAGCAAATCGAGTTCCACTTCAACCATTACAAAGATTTGAAGAAACCGGGCACCACCAAAGTCGAGAAATTCGGCGATATCGAGGAGGCCAAGACGGTCATCAAAGACGCCATTAAACGCTGGGAGGATAAGTAGGGCTGTAATTTTTACATGGGTGGCGCGAGTCGGGGCCCCAGAGGAGCTCGCAGGCGCGCAGCGCCGAGAGGATGCCTCTGGGATGACTCGCGACAGGACCCGTAGTAAAAATTACTGACTTTACGAAAATCGTCATGGAAGATTTAATTAGCTTATGTAAACGCCGGGGATTCATTTTCCCGGGTTCAGAAATCTACGGCGGTTTCGCCGGAACTTGGGACTACGGTCCGCTCGGCGTCACTCTGAAAAATAAAATCATGTCTGAGTGGTGGTCTTTTTGGGTAGAAAAGCGCGATGATATTTACGGTGTAGATGCCGCGATTTTGATGAATCCTAGGACTTGGGTAGCCTCTGGTCACACTGCCACTTTCGCCGACCCGCTTGTAGAATGTAAAAATTGTCATGGCCGGTTTCGCGCCGATAAAATCGCCGACGGCATTACGGAGTCTGTCACTACGGAAGAATTCCAGAAATTACAGGTAAAATGTCCGGTTTGTGGCCAGACCGATTGGGGGCCGATTCGGAAATTCAATATGATGTTCACTACTCACGTTGGCGCCGTCCTCCCTGACGATACGGACGTTGAGTTGGTTGAAAAATCTATCGCCTATCTCCGCCCAGAAACTGCTCAGGGTATCTTCACAAATTACAAAAATATTGTGGATACAATTTATCCGGACATCCCCTTCGGTATTGCCCAGCAGGGGAAGGCTTTTAGAAATGAGATTTCTCCGCGCGATTTTATTTTGAGAGATCGCGAATGTTCGCAGATGGAGATTGAATATTTTGTCCATCCCGATACTTGGGAGGAGAATTTCGAGATGATGCTAAAGGAAAACCATCGTTTTCTGGAGGAGAAAATGGGGCTTCCTAAAGATAAAATTCACGACCTAGAAGTCGCGCCCGAGGACCGTGCCCATTACTCGAAACGGACCGTAGATTTCATGTTTGATTATCCGAACGGGGAAGAAGAGCTTATGGGCCTCGCCTATCGTACCGATTTCGATCTTCAGAATATCGCCCGCGAATCTGGGAAGAATATGGAATATCGCGACAAAAACACCAAAGAGGCCTTCGTTCCGCATGTGATCGAGCCAAGTATTGGCGTGGAACGTCTGATTTTAGCGGTGCTTTCCACTGCTTACACTGAAGATGAAATTGACGGTAGTAAACGTATCGTCTTGAAGCTTCCGGAGAATCTTGCGCCGTATAGTTTTTGTATTTCGCCGCTCCTCAAAAATAAACCAGAGCTCGTAGAGAAAGCCCGTGAGGTCTATAAGATGATGAAGGGAAAATACGGCAATGTTACTTGGGACGATTCTGGTAATATCGGCAAACGCTATCGCAAGCAAGACGAAATTGGCACTCCGAAATGTATCGTAATTGACTTCGACACTTTGGAAGATGACACCGTTACTGTTCGGGACCGCGATACAGCAGAGCAAATGCGAGTGAAAATCGCCGAGCTTTAGTAATGACAGACTATCTTAGCTGTGTTACAATATTCTTATGGTGAGTGGAGTGAAAAAGGGTCGTCTAAAAAGATGGCTACGCCAACAAGGCGAACAGATTAAGTTCTCGCTACGCGGCTTAGTGCTCGCGACGAAAGAGAAACATTTCTGGTTCGGTTTTGTCCCAACTTTCTGTATTTTTGGTACGCTCCTTAATCTTCTCTCGGGCGGTTTTGCTGCCTTTAATCTAATCACCGCTTCCGGTTTCCCAGATGGATTGAAAATTATTTGGGATGCTTTCTTGCAGACCTTCGGTATCAATCGCAATTTTATAGACTGGCTCGGCATCTTCCTACTCGCTCTGCTCCAAGGCTTGCTAATAGGTCTGTTGGTAGTAGTCGTAAAGAACACCCCCAAATCTTTGAGCCAAAAAACTAAAATCAAAGATAAAAAGTCGAAAGAGGACTTCGCCTCCGACACCTCCGCCTCCATCCAGAATTCTAGTATTGTCGCGATTCTCGCTATTTTAGGCTCCGGCTGCCCTACTTGTGGCACTGCCCTACTTACCCCTATTCTGACGGCTATTTTTGGCTCCGGCATGGCGCTCATCGGGATGGTATCCGCCATTATTACTTGGTTAGCGATTTTGCTCGCGCTCTTTACACTGAAAAAGTTGGGCTACAATGCCTATGTTGCAATAGTTACAAGAGACTTGCCGAAGAAACATGCTATAATAGAAAAAAGGAGTGTAGATGAAAAAGGAAATTAGAATTATAATTTTAGCTTCTCTGATTGGGTTTTTGGTCTTTACCTTTATGATTGGTGCGATAGTCATGGGCTCTAAGACTAGCCATGAAGATAAGGTCTGGGATCCCGCTACAACTATCGGGAAAATGGATGCAAAAAATTACTATATTTTCTATACCGACCTCGCCTGTCCGTATTGTGATGTTTGGTCGCGTCTGACCCTAGAGAATAAAGAGGATTTTACGAATTACCTAGAAAAGAACCATATCCTATATGAGGTCCGTGTGACGGAATTCCTCTACGAGAATAGTGGCGCTCGCCCCGAAATGTCGCGCTGGAGCGCGAAGGGTGCTTTCTGTGCCGCTAAGCAGAATAAGTTCTGGGAATATTACGAAGCTGGCATTATGTCTCTTTGGAAGGATTACCATTCCAAGGGTGTCGGCTCGAGCAAGGACGCGCCGATGATTAGCGGGATGAAAGAGACCTATTGGACGGAAAATATCGCTAGCCAATCGGGGGTAGATATGGGAGAATTTAAATCTTGCTACAGCTCCGAAGAAACCCTGAGCAAAGTCAAAGAAAATACCGAAAAAGCCTACAAAACTGTCCAGTCTGGTTTGCCATACTATGTCTTCAATAGCTGGGTCCAATCCGGCTTCGACCCTTCCTGGGACTACAACTACGTCAAGCAATACCTAGACGCCGGACTAAAGAAATAGCTGACATGTACGTATGAAAAAGGCCCACTTAGTGGGCCTGAGTTTGAGTTACACCAAGGTATTCTTCAAAAGTAATATCTTTATCAGTAATTTCCTTAGCGATTCTTGCGCTATCTACATAGCGTAAGTGCCACGGTTCGTACGCGTATCCTGTGATGTTGTCCCTGCCGGGAGGATAGCGGAGTATGAACCCGTATTCGGGCATGAGGGCATGGACTTTTTTGAAATCTTCTGTATCTGCAATCATATCATCGTTGTCGCGGATTTCTTTTCCATCTTTCATGATGAAAATGTCCACCGCCAGCCCCGTATGGTGCTCCGAAAATCCGGGAACTGCAAGGTATTTTTTGCAATAATCCTCGCCTAGCTCGGGGTCAGCCGACCACGCATCCCAGATTTCCTGTTGCTCTTCCACCGAACGATAAACACTGTCCAGTTCGATTTGTACCCCCTCTTTGAGGAGAGTTTCCCTCAGCTTCAAGAACTGCTCATAGGTCTTATGCTCTATTTGCAATTCTTCGCCCAGAGAATTCTGCACTGTATCGATTTGGATTTCGTTTTCCCAACCCGCCGGAAGCTTATGATTCTTATTTACTAAGACCAGATAGACATATTCTGCGTCTTCGGAAGAATCATAAGTATCAGCAGTGCTCGTCGGTATTTCATCTTTGTGTATGTAAAACATCAAGATTAGTGGAACAGCAAACACTGCCATTATTAGAAAACTCAGGACAACTTCTTTTTTACTCATAAGGTACACCTCCTTCTGTAAAATACTACATGGCTAACAACATTATACAACTAAAACCAGATTTTGTCAATGT